>JAFGKB010000317.1 GCA_016928755.1 Anaerolineae bacterium
CCGAGCGGGAGAAGCTGATCACCGAACTTAACACTGTCAACGCTAAATTACAGGAAGAAAGCGCGGAACGTAAAGCTGTGTTGCAGCGCACCAATGCCCTCTACCAAATTGTCCGTTCCTTAATTATTAGTGAAGACTTGGACGATATGCTGCAAGTTGTCACCCATAACATCGCTAAGATTTTGAACGCCGACCAGATTGTTCTTGCTACCCTCAACCTGGATACAAGGGAAGTGACCCATATTGTACAAAATGGCCTTGGTACTGAGCAATATGAGGATCTAACCTATGACGAGCTTATGGAGGGCTTGACCGGTTGGGTGGTGGATAAGGTACAACCCGTCCTATCTCCCAATGGAATGCCAGACCCGCGTGAGAGTACCGCTGCACAGCAGCGGCGACGGGCTGCCAACTGGGGCGCAGTTATGGTGGTTCCCCTGTATTTCCAAGGGAAGATTCTGGGGACTTTGACCGCCATCAATCGCCCCGACCGGCGGGACTTTGACCGGAATGACCTGTTATTGCTCAATGCTGTGGCCGGGCAGATTTCGGTAGCCCTTTCCAACGTCCAACTATCGGCAGAAACGGCGCGGATGAAGCGTTTCAACGAGAGTATTGTCCAGGGCGTTGCCGAGGCCATTTTTATCACCGATGCGCATAATATGATTAAGTTCGCTAACCCGGCAGCCGTGGCAATGTTAGGTTATGAAGCAAAGGAATTGGTAGGGACACCCACGGCGTCGATTGTTGCAGAGAAATACTTGGATAAGTTCTGGGCCGAGTTCGAGCTTCGCCAGGAGGGTATCTCCAGCCGTTACGAGATGGTGTTATGTGGTAAAGACAATACCCATGTTCCGGTATTGGTCAGTGCATGCCCACTCTTCCAGGAAGACATGTTTACCGGAACATTGGCGGCCTTCACCGATATCACGGAACTCAAACAAGCCGAGGCCACTTTGCGCCAGTACACGGCAGACCTCCAAGCCCAAAATGCGGAGCTGGATGCCTTTGCACACACGGTGGCCCATGACCTCAAAGGGCCACTTTCAATCTTGGTCGGCTTCACCCAGCTCTTGGAAAGCAAGGCCGGCAATTATCTTCCCGATAAACACCGTGACCAACTGGGCATCATGGCACAGACCGGGCAGAAGATGCGGAATATTATTGATGAGTTGCTGCTCTTGGCCAGTGTACGCGAGATGGAGGACATTGACCTGGTGGTACTGGATATGAACGCGATTGTTGATGCTGTCTGTAACCGGTTGGCCTATATGATCGAAGAGCACCAAGCCGAGGTCGTAGTCACAGAGGAGTGGCCCTACACTATCGGCTACGGCCCCTGGATTGAGGAAGTCTGGGTTAATTATCTGAGCAATGCCCTGAAATATGGGGGCCGTCCGGACGATGGAGTGGTACCCTACGTAGAATTGGGGTTCGATAATAACTTAAACGGTGATGAAACCCATATCCGTTTCTGGGTACGGGATAATGGCGTCGGATTGTATCCCGACCAGCAAGTGCAACTCTTTACCCCCTTTGAGCGATTGCACAATGTCAAGGTAAAGGGACATGGCTTGGGTCTCTCCATCGTGCGGCGGATTGTGGAGAAGCTTGGTGGTGAAGTCGGCATAGAGAGCAAAGTCGGTGCGGGCAGTACCTTCTACTTCACCCTCCCCATTATGCCCAAACTTGATGATGAGGACATCGTGCCGGGGTAAAGGAGGAGACGACCTTAATCTCCTAGCACACCCTCCGCGCATCTAACTCCACCGGCAGGGTGAACCAGAACTGGCTGCCGTTACCAAAGTCACTATCCACGCCCACCTCGCCACCGAGTTTCGACACGATCCGTTGCACAATCGAAAGTCCTAAGCCGTGTCCCTCAACCCGCACCGCGTGCAGGCGTGTGAACTGGGTGAACAACAGCCCTTGCTGCTCCGGCGTCAATCCAGGGCCGTTATCCCGCACCCAGAAACGCACGTGGCTGTTATCCATCGTATTCGCGCCGATCTCCACCAGCGGCGGCTGGCCGCCGTACTTAATCGCATTGCTCACATAGTTCACCCAGACTTCCTCAACCCACGGGCCATACCCCGCCGCCAGCGGCCATTGGTTAGGAAGAACCACCTGGGCCTTCTTCTTCTCGATCTCAAATCCAAAGCGACCCAGTGCCTCCTCGACAATGTGTCCCATATCCAGTAAATCGGTCTCCACCTCTTCTATCTGGCGCACGCTGGAGAGCAACAGCAATTCATCAATAATATTCGTCATCTTATAGCCGGTCTGGGTAATCAGCGACAAACGGCTGGCGACCTGTTCATGTTCCAGTTTATCAAAACGACTCTCTAATAAGGAACTAAAACCAATCAAAGCCGTCAACGGGGCCTTGAGGTCATGAGCTACCGTGTGCGCGAAGGCGTCGAGTTCGGCGTTGCTGGCTTCTAATTCGCACGCATATTGCTCCAAGACCGCCTGGGCCTGTTTGCGCTCGGCAATCTCACGCTGCAAGGCATTGTTTTGCACCTCTAGTTGGTGCTGCAACCGGCGTATAGAGAGATGTGTTTCAACACGGGCCAGGACTTCCTCAACTTGGAAAGGCTTGGTAATATAATCCACCCCGCCGATTTCAAAGGCTTTCACCTTATCGACCACCTCATTTAACGCACTGAGGAAGATTACGGGGATATCACAGGTACGCGCGTCGGACTTTAGCTCCTTACAGACCTCATAACCATTCATCTGTGGCATCATAATATCCAGCATAATCAAATCCGGGGGCCGGGCCTGGGCCGAGGCCAGTGCAGCAGAGCCATTCAATGCCGGCCGCACCGCGTAGCCCTGCCGGGTTAATATCTCGGCTAAAAAGCGCAGGTTTGCGCGGGTATCATCTACCACAAGAATGTTGGCTTTAGATTTATCCATCATAATAATACCTTTTCTTCCCCCCTTTTATTTTTCCCCCGGCGGGGAGGAAAAAGTAGGAGCTTGTTCAACTACATCTATAATCTTACCGTACTCAAAATCATTCGCAAGGCTGAAGAGCGCGTCTGCCAACACACCATCAGACTCACGGATTTGAGCGATTACGCCATCCATTAATTGCATATCGGTCTCAATCGCAGCTTTGTAAAGCCGTCTCAACACACCATCCGGCAGATTATTTAGGGCAGCCGGCGTTAATCCCGACTGTGTATGCGCCTTAGTTCGTTGTGCACTAACCGGGGGAGCAGCAGTAGTCTCCTCGTAAATATAGCGCACACCCAAATACTGGGCCAGCTTCTCGAAAATCACAGCACTGTGGAAGGGCTTGCGCACAAAGTCATCACAGCCTTCCTCTAACATCTCCGCCCGGTCTTCCTCAAATGCGCTGGCCGTGAGGGCAATAATCACCGTCTTATGTCCCAATGGGTGCTCCTTGATGCGGCGCGTGGCTTCGTGACCATCCATCACCGGCATCCGCATATCCATCCAGATAAGATGCGGCTGCCACTCCTCCCATATCCGTAACGCCTCTTCGCCATTGACCGCCTCTCGGATGGCAAAACCATCCGGCGGTTCACCTAAAGAGGTCAGCAGTTCCAACAACAAACGGCGGTTGGCCTCACGATCCTCCACAATCAACAGCCGGTATGGCCCGCCATCAGGTGCTGCCTGACCCGGTTCCAATCCAATAACATTCTGTGGTGGCAAATCAACCTCTACTTCTGCCGCATCTGCCAGTTCCACCTGTACGGAGAACTTAAAGCGGCTGCCTTCACCCAGGACACTGCGCACCGTTAGCTCCCCGCCCATCATCTGTACGAACTGCCGGCTGATGGGCAAGCCGAGACCTGTCCCTTCTTTGAATTCCCGGCTCCCGACAGTTTGGACAAACGGTTCAAAGATAACCCCCATATCCTCTTCACTAATGCCCGGCCCGCTATCCGCTACCTCGAAAAACACCCGGCAACGGGACACCGTATCTACACGGCCCGCGCTCTGGTCTTTCTCACATTCCGGCTGGCCCGATACTCGCAGCGTCACGTGCCCATCGTTTGTGAACTTTACCGCGTTCCCTAGCAGATTGGTCAAAACCTGGCGTAGCTTCTTTTCATCGGTGCGCACATATTGGGGCATATTGGCATTGCATATAAAGTGCAACGCCAACCCTTTATTGGAGGCCCGTAACATAAACATTGTTTCCAGTTCATAGAGCATACGGTGCAAGTCAAAACTCTGTATAGTGAGTACGGTCCGGCCGGCTTCGATCTTGGACATCTCCAGGACATCGTTAATCAATGACAAAAGATGCATACCACTGCGATTGATCGTCTCCAAATTCTCCCGCTGCTCAGAGGTGAGATTGGGGTCCCGATTCATCAACTGGGTAAACCCCAAGATCGCATTCAGCGGGGTGCGCAGTTCATGGCTCATATTCGCCAAGAACGCACTTTTCGCCTTATTCGCCGCTTCCGCCGTCTTCTGGGCCTGCTTCGCCACCACCAATGCCTCTTTTGCCGCTAACTTGGCCTCACTGGTCTCCTTGAAGAGCCAGGCATTGTCCAACGCAGTGGAAATCTGATCCGTCATCGTCTGGAACACGGGAATATCTTTCTCCGAAAACTTCTCTTCCTCGGTGCTCTGTATCGTCAACGCCCCGATTGCCTTGCCCCGGGTGACCATTGGCAACACCAATTCTGAACTTGTATTGGGTAAGGCGTGTTTATTCGGACATGAGATCTGGCCGCTATCATCCAGCACGCAGTACTCTTGGTCATCAATCCTTGATATCAACAACGCCTTGGCCTCAAGAATAGACTGCCCAATAATGCATTTGGAACCCAGTCGCAGCCGGTGGTTCTCCGGCAAGGTAGAATATCCCGGCTTTCCTGCCCCGGCCCGGAGTATTGCGTGAGTGTTACTCTTATCTACCAGGAAGATGCCCACATAATGGAGGTCGAACCCCTCCCGGATTAACTTCACCATATGGTGCATCAACTTCTCCGGGTCGAGGATTGTCATCGCCGATTTGGAGACTTCGGTAGCGGTCAGCAGTTGTTGGGTATGGTGATGAATCTGCTCGAAGAGCCGGGCGTTATCCAAGGCAACCGCGACTTGGTCGGCCAGAGTCTGCAAGATCGCCACATCCTCTTCGGTGAAAGCCTCGAACTCATCGGAGCGCACATCCAATACCCCGATTACGCGAGCACGGACCTTGAGGGGTAACGCGGTCTGGGAACGCATACCGGCTAATGTACTGGTATCAAGGCCCTTGCGTTTAGGGTCCGCAGAGAAGAAACGCGGCTCACCGGTCTTCGCTACTTCACCCACAATCCCCTGATGTCCCACCAGCAACTTATAGTTACGGGCCATCAACTGCTCCCCACCTTCCCAGGATGCAGCCCGCAACACCGCGTACTTGTGCCCCTCATCCAAGAGATAGACGGCGGCCTGGTAAAAGCCGAAACTATCGGAAATCAGATGCACCGTGGTTTCCAGCAGCTTCCCCACATCCAAGATCGTGGCCGCTTCCTGGGCCACCTGGGCCGCCGTCTCCAGTTGTGCAGTGCGGCGTTCCAGTGCCCGGTTAGCCGTCTTCAGCCGTAACCGGGCACGTTCCAGCTCCTCGGCGTGCTTCTCCGCCTCAGCGCGGGCACGTTCAGCCTCCTCTAAAAGGGTCGTCTTAATATCTGTTGAGGTCCAACCGCTCATCGTGCCTAACTGCCGCCAGTTCTGATTTAACTGTTGGCGCAAACCGGCAAGCTGGTTCTCCTTACTGGCAAGCTGGTTGCGCAGTAAGTCCATCTCTTTAAGCAGTTGATTCCTTGGTTTATCTCTAGATTTCATCTTTGCCCTCCGACATTCCTCTGCCGGGATAGGATAAGTTTACCATAAAACTGTGGGAAGATATAAAGTGGTAATAAGTGAGTTAAGGAAGACAGACCAGAACCCTGATAAAAATCGCTGTAAATCTTCATATTTCTTGCTCTTATCTTCCCCCTATCACGCGCACCTTTTCTATGCTACAATATTCATAAAATATGGAGGGTAATGATGAAAAGCTCTGAGAACGCTATAAGATTGCGTTATTTCGATATGTTAGCTCAGATTGGCATTACCAAGCATATGGGGAGCCAGTCCGCTACCGAAGAGATGCTTGACCTGGCTCACATAAGTGAGGGAGACTACATATTAGATGTCGGCTGTGGTATCGGGTTAACGGCCAGCTACCTGGTGCGGGAACGCGGCTGCCGGGTTGTGGGTATAGACCTGACTCCCGGAATGATCCAGCGTTCCTACGAACAGGCTCGCCGCGATAAGATTATGGACCGTGTGGAGTTCTTTGTCGCCGATGCTCAAAAACTGCCCTTTGATACGGACCTCTTTGACGCTGTGATTATCGAATCAGTCAATGCCTTCATCTCCGATAGACCCCGTGCTTTTCGGGAGTACGTGCGGGTCACCAAACCCGGCGGCTATGTAGGGATGAATGAATCCACGTGGCTTATGCCACCAACTCAAGAAGCCATCACCTGTATGGGAATTGCGGGAGGGGATTTGCTGATGCATGAGGAGTGGGCGTCCTTGATGCGAGATGCGGGCTTGCAGGACGTTGTCTCCCATACCTATAATATCCACATCCCAACAGAAACCAAGGAACGTTTCAGACGTTTCGGAGTAGGAGGGATTCTGCGTGGTATGGCCCGCGCGATGTTGGTCTACTTCCGGGATGCTTCAAGCAGAAACATTCTTAAAGATACGTGGTCGTCAATCCCTAAATCAATGTTTGAGATGCTTGGCTACGGGGTTTACGCCGGCCAGAAACCTGGTTAATTCCCTAGGTGTGCGGCAGCTTCTCAAGATGTGGTACAATTTTATGCGTGTAGTTTTTTATTATCTTTCAAAGGAGGAGTACCTATGTTAAAAGAATTCAAAGAATTTGCACTCAAGGGTAGTGTCGTAGATTTAGCAATTGGCGTTATCATCGGCAGTGCTTTTAGCGGCATCGTTAAATCTCTGACCGACGATATCCTAATGCCACCCATTGGATTACTGCTCGGCGGGATCGACTTTGCTAACTTCTTTCTCCTGCTTAAACCCGGTGACCCCGCCGGCCCCTATCTATCCCTGGCCGATGCCCAAGCCGCCGGTGCTGTAACGGTCAATTACGGTATGTTCACCAACACATTGATTAACTTCCTCATCATCACTCTGGTACTTTTCTTCATCATTCGTCTTATCAACCGGTTGAAACGTGAAGA
>JAFGKB010000318.1 GCA_016928755.1 Anaerolineae bacterium
AACGGGAGTTTTTTTATTTGCCACTTTGGGAAATTTTCGGTATTATTAGGGGACAAACTTAATTATATAGACCGGTACAGAAAAACATATAAAAACATCCACTATCTATAATAAAAAATCTAAAGCCGAGCAGTACTTTTTAGAATCAGAAAGGAGCAAGATATGCATTGGATTATTTCATCGACAGCCCTGGGATTGTTAGCATGCAGCGCAATCGGTAAACCAATGGAAACCGGCGAATGGGAAGGAACACTGAACTTTGGCCCCAACCTGAGTAACTTTCGCCCGTGCAACTCACGAGAAAGTTGGTGGCTAAAAGGTGAACGGTACACAGATATAGAGGACCAGTTGCGCAAGATGCATGCCGAAATAACCGAAAGCCCCTATGACAAAGTCTACGCACGTCTACAAGGAAAACGGAGCAAGAACAAGGGCCAATATGGCGGTCTAGGTACTTATGACCGGGTATTCTACGTTTCAAAAATCCTGGAAGTCCGGCCATCACAACCCGATGACTGTCAAAGGAAAAAATAGGCAATAACCACACCCTTTCAAACTAAAAATCCGGCCACAAGGAAGCCGCCTGAGCGGCTTTCTGTTTTTTACGTACGTTTCCAACAACTAACCAGGTGGATAACCCAAACCCGCCAACCGGTTAGTAGAAAGCATGAGGGTTTTACATATAATGTAGTTAGCATATTCAAGGAGTTGTCAAAGAGAAACCACTATGACCGTACAATTAAAAGAACAAAATTACGAACGAGTACGCCCTGTTTTTGAGGGACTACGCTATAACCTGGTTGTAGATTCTGTCATTGATGGCAATACACCCGCCTGGGTTTTCGCAGATAATGCGGAGAAGCCCACCACAGCGCTGATATGGAACCGGCAAGATGCGATATTAGTTGCCGGTGATGCTGAAAATCATAGCTTTAACCAAGAGATTAAGGACATTATCGCTGATACAATTATTCCTAACGCCAAAAAGCGTTATATCCCTGAGTTATCCCTACACTATGCGCCTGATTCTTGGCAGGCTAAGATTAACATCATTCTCCAAGGCAAGAATGCCCAACTCGCGGGGCGCCGTTACTACAAGATCGACCATCTTAATATGGACTGGCAAGCCGGATTACCGATTGGCTGTGTCATGCGGCCCATCAATGAGGCACTCTTGGAAAGCAATGATTTTGAGAATGTACGCCATGTAGCCGGCTGGGTAAGCTCCTATTGGCGTTCATACCGTGACTTTGAACGGACCAGCTTTGGATACTGCTTACTAAAAGATGGGGTTATTGCGAGCTGGTGTCTGGCAGTTTATGTCAGTGGTAAACACTATGAATTGGGGTTGGCTACTATACCCGATTACCGGCGCAAAGGCTACGCAACATTGGTAGCCGCGGCCAGCGTTGAATATTGCCAAACAGAGGGTTATACGCCCCATTGGCACTGCTGGGAGGAAAACGCAGCCTCCATCGCCACCGCAGCCAAAGTCGGGTTTACTCACCCCCAATATTATACCGTTTACCGTTTTGATATCTAAAACCCGCCTAAGAATACTCCCGCTAAAATCAGGAAGATACCGTTGTGCTTGCGTACGCAAGCACAACGGTTTTTAGACTTAGCACATAATCTATTCCAAGCCAATGTTTACCCGGCGTAACAGATTAGCATTGGTCACTACGGTTATAGAGCTAGTCGCCATTGCAATTTCTGCTAATACCGGATGCATCCAACCCATTACAGCCAAGGGAATCATAACTACATTGTAAAAGAAAGCCCAGAAGAGATTTTGGCGAATCTTCTTAAAAGTAGCCTGGCTTAACTTGATGGCCTCCACAACACTGGTAAGTTCTCCACGCACCAAAGTTATATCACTAGCCTCAATGGCGATATCGGTACCCGTGCCAATAGCAATTCCCACATCGGCTTGAGTAAGAGCCGGTGCATCATTAATGCCATCGCCAACAAAAGCCACCCGCCCATATTGCTCTTGGAGCTTCTGCACTTCCGTGACTTTACCATCGGGTAACACTTCGGCCACCACATGGGAAATCCCTACATGGCGGGCTATAGTCTCTGCCGTGCGTTGATTATCACCTGTAAGCATAGCCGTCTGCAAACCCAACTTATGCAAAGCTTGAATAGCAACGATAGAATCATCTTTCAACGTATCGGCCAAGGCCAGCGCGCCTACCGCCTCTCCAGATAGCGCGACAACCATCACTGTATTACCTTCAGCCTCGAATTGTCGCAAAGTGATATCTAAATTTGCAAGGCTTATGCCCTCTTCATCCATCAGTCGCCGTGAACCAACCAGGGCCGGGGCGTGAGATTCAACACCACCAGACTCCAGGTTAAGTACGGCAGATACGCCCCGCCCGCGCAACGCCTTGAATTCCGCTAGGGGATACAGTGGGAGATTCCGTGTCTGGGCATTAGCCACCACAGCACGCCCCAAGGGGTGCTCACTCCCCTGCTCCACAGAGGCCGCTATACGCAGCACATCTTCATCAGACAAGCCATTGGCACTCACCACACCGGTAACTTCAGGCTTGCCTTTTGTCACCGTGCCGGTCTTATCGAAGACCACCACTGCTACATCCTTAAGCGTCTGGATCGCCTCTCCGGTGCGTATCAAGATACCATGCTCAGCACCAATACCACTCCCAACCATCAGAGCCGTTGGTGTTGCTAGTCCCAACGCACAAGGACAGGCAATGACAAAGACTGAGACCATCGCCACAATTGCCAGAGTCACAACACTCAAATCAGGATTAACCCAGGGTAAAAAGGCCCCCGCAGCAGTAAGAGAGCGGGTTGCTTCAGGAAACAACAAGCGAGAAACCAGGGTTAGTACAGCAATAACAATCACAATAGGCACAAAGACTGCTGTTACTTTATCCGCGAATGCCTGTACCGGCACCTTGGTTCCTTGGGCCTCCTCCACTAACTTAACCACCTGGGCCAAGAAGGTATCTTTACCCACCCGTGTCGCCTCGACTTTTAGTAGACCTTCTTGATTGACGGTGGCGCCAATTACTTCATCCCCCACGCTCTTAGTAACCGGCATTGACTCGCCGGTAGCCATAGACTCATCCACAGCACTCTCACCCTCTACAACCCGGCCATCAGTAGGGAGCTTCTCACCCGGACGCACAACCATCACAGCCCCTACTTGCACCTGCTCAACCGGTATATCAACCTCCTGCCCATCTTTAAGTATATGGGCATACTTTGCACCTAATTCCAACAGTTTACGAATAGCCTGGGAGGCTCGCCCACGGGCACGGGTCTCAATGTAACGTCCGGTAAGATGAAAAGCCATAATCATTGCCGAGACACCGGCATAGTTGGCGACCGGTGCAAAAAACGAAACTGGCCCGGTGATCAAAGAAGCCCCAGTACCTAGCATAATCAGGGAATCCATATTAGCATAGCCATGTAATGCAGCCCGGAAACCACTGCTATAGGTCTTGCGCCCTACCCCAAACAGAACCGGTAACGCCAGCAAAATCATCCCCAGATTAAAGATTGTCGCATTAGGCCACATAATCCCGAAGAACATCTCAGGTATCATCCAGACCATAATTATGGCTGTAAAGACCCAGGCAAATTGCATCCGCCGCCGGGCATCATTGACCTTAGCCTCGGATTCAGCAACGGCAGTATCTGCCGCTGCTGTTGTTATTTCTTCAGCTTTTTCCACTACCTCGTAACCGGCTTCTATCACCGCCGTACGGAAATCATCGAATCCGGTGGCATTGGCTATAAAAGTCACTGTGGCTTGTTCCGTTGCCAGATTGACATTGGCATCTATCACGCCAGGCACTTTGTTGAGTGCTTTCTGCACATGCGCCACACAGGCTGCGCACGTCATGCCCTCAACAGCAAAAGATAGGGTGTCTGTGGCGACATCATAGCCCGCTTCTTTTATCGCAGCCACCAAATTCCGTACCGGAGCACCGGCAGAAAACCATAAACTGGCTTGTTCCGTCGCCAGGTTAACATTAACATCTCCAACACCTTCAACATGGCTCAGTGCTTTCTCGACATGGTTAACACAGGAAGCGCACGTCATACCACGTATAGGTAAACTCAGTTTCTGTTCAGACATCTTGTCTCAACTCCTTAATCACGTTACAATATACTTAACCAACCAAAGCAGGATATAGTAATAAACTATATTATTCTTTATTTAATTATAATATCTCAGCACTATTAAGTCAATAGGAGTATGAATAATCCCATGAGTCCAATGACATCCACGCCGTTAACTATCGAGTGGAGTTTGTTAGGTGTGTTGCATAAACAACCGATGCATGGCTACGAAATATACCAGACACTGTCCAATTTCGAGGGGATAGGTTTGGTCTGGCGACTCAAGCAGAGCCAGGTCTACGCGCTACTCTCCAAGCTCGAAGAACGAGGCTATGTAACGGCCACGTTGGAACCTCAAGACCCCCGGCCACCGCGCAAAGTCTATGAACTCACAGCCAATGGTCACCAGGCACTCATGGAATGGATACAAAGCCCGGTAGAACACGGGCGCGATGTGCGGTTGGAATTCCTGGCCAAGCTATATTTTGCACAGAAAGAAGGTAAAGAGTACGTGCAAACATTGCTCAATCAGCAACAAATGGCCTGCGAAGAATGGATTATAGAATACCAGATGCAGGCTGCAACCATTGAGCAAGAACAACCGTATGAATGGTTAGTATACCAATTTCGTATTGGGCAGATGCAGGCGATGGTTGAATGGCTCACAA
>JAFGKB010000071.1 GCA_016928755.1 Anaerolineae bacterium
AAGTAGAAAACTTTATAATTTAATTGAGGGGGAGGTATTTATGCAACGTATCGCTGTTTTAACAAGTGGTGGAGATGGTCCTGGTTTGAACCCTTGTATTAGAGCGGTCACGCGCCGGGCTATCAAACAAGGTGCTGAAGTTTATGGTGTCCATTGGGGTTATAAAGGATTATTATCTGGTGAAATAACCCTTTTGGAGAGTCGTGATGTCGGTGGCATTTTGGGACAAGGTGGGACCTTCTTAGGTACAGCCCGTTGCCCGGAATTTGCTGATATCCAGGTGCGCCGTAAGGCCATCCGCACGATGAACCAACATAAGATCAACGGCTTAGTTGTTATTGGTGGGAACGGTTCCCTAACCGGTGCATTGGCACTCCATCAAATGGGTTTCCCCGCTATCGGCATCCCGGCATCCATTGATAATGACATCGACGGCACTGATATCGCTGTGGGTGTTGATACAACGCTGAACACTATCGTTGACGCCATCGACCGTATTAAGGATACTGCCACCTCTCACCAGCGCGCTTTCTTAATTGAAGTCATGGGCCGTGATTGTGGCTACCTGGCCCTGCGCAGTGGTTTGGCCGGCGGTGCCGAGATGGTCCTCGTCCCGGAGCTGGAAGGCCCATCCCTAGAGAAGATTGCCGATACCGTCGTTGATGCCTATGTGGCCGGTAAACATCATTGCATACTCGTTATCGCCGAAGGCTGGAAGCCCGGCACCCGTGCTGTAGCAGATTACTTACTTAATCGCACCGACCTGGGCTTTGATGTTCGTGTGACCGTTCTGGGCTACGTGCAGCGCGGTGGACGGCCCTCCGTCTTCGACCGCGTCTTGGCATCGCGTATGGGTGCGCTCGCCGCCGATGGATTGCTAAACGGTGAGACCGGCAAAATGACAGCTTTACGTGGTCGCAAGTTAGAACTCTTCCCCCTGGAGGAGGCAGTCCGCCAATTGCGCCCATTGGATACCGCCCTCGTCGAACTCGCCGATATGCTGGACTAAGTTATTCTAGGCCTAAAATAATCTAATAACGTTATCATAAAAAAAACAGGGATACTTTTGCTAGAGTATCCCTGTTTTTTATGATTTTCTAGGGGCGGCTTTCATTCATCTCAAGCTCTCTATCCAGGTTACCCAGGCATTAAAGTGAGGGCATACTTCCCGTAAGCGTGTTAATCCGATTTCCTGTGTGATGATTGGCCCATCATAGGCTTTTTGATAACTTGGATAGATCGACTTAATACGTTTGGAGGGTGCAGTATTCTCATCTTCATTGATATCTTCTGGGGTAGCGTATTCTCGCTTGATTTTCCGGATACGGTCTAATTGCTTCTGATCTCCGAATAAAGATTTATTTGTGATGTTTATATCGGTGAATAACAGTGCTTCAAACTCATGTAGTTGCAGGTATGGGTGAAACTTGGGGTTGTCAATATCATGCCCAAATGCTTTTTCTATGTAAGATACTCTATTAAGGCCACGGCCACTTGGTATAGTCTCATAACCGGGAATATCTTTTGGTAAACCATAAAAATCGTATATTGTGGTAACTGCTATTACGCTACTATCCCCTAATAAAGTCAAAAGCTCTTTCCTCATTTTGCTATAGGATAGAAATCCCCCTCTACGATTGGGGGCATTAGGAACATGACGAGTTGTTAATAATATTGGGTTAAGCCACAAATCATGTTCTATAAAATATGGGTGGAGAACTTCCCTCACAAAAGTTTCCTCGGTCTGTCCTTCGACAGAAATTGTTAGGTATTTCATTAGGGGCGACCTCCTAGGAGGTTTTTCTCCCAGAGATCTCCTACACCGTATTCTTCCAGCCAGTTTTCCAGGTCATTGGTGTTAAGACGCCGGAATACAGATTGCCGGTCCTCACGGTCCACTATAATTATATCTTCTGGTTGTAGTTGGTTAACCAATGTTACTGACTGTGTGGAAACTATAACTTGGGTGTGTGTTGCTGCACTGCGTAGTAGCGATGCTAAAAGCGTAATAGCATAGGGATGCAACCCTAACTCCGGCTCATCAATAAGGATTGTTGCTGGTGGTTCCGGAATTTGTAGCAAAGTAGCCAGGCAGATAAAGCGCAATGTGCCATCTGATAGTGCGTGGGCATTGAAATAGGTATCCGAACCTTTTTCCCGCCATTCCAACCGTATTTTCTCCGGGTTGAGCCGGCTTGGCCGGAGGTTGAAATCATCAAAGAAGGGAGCTACCAACTTGATTGTGTTCACAATCTTTTTGTAATGATTGGGATATTGTTCTTGGAGCCGGTATAAAAAAGCGGCCAAATTTGAGGCATCATCACGTAAATCTTCATTATCCCCAATATCCCCGGTACTTTTTACGCGGGCAGTTTCGCTGGTATCGTGAAAGTGGTAGACCCGCCAGCTACGCATAGCACGGATTACGTAGTCTGCTATCGTGTTATTATAAGGGTTTTGTTCCGCTGTTTCAAATAACAATGTTTCACGCTGTCCGCTACCTAAGCTATTACGTTGTAGTTCAGGGTAACGGGCCATATCATGAATTAGACATTCTTCAGCTTCAAAAATCAGACTATCTTCCCTGGTTGGCACCAGCCGGCAATAGTATCCATTTCTTAGATTGCCTTTTCTTGTGAAGAACTTTAGCTCAATCTCTATAGCATCGGTAGTCTTTTGCCCAAAGTACAGTAAATTATTTGCCCCGCCGGCTTTTCCTACGCACAGTTGTAGCTTGAGCTGGATGATCTGATGCAAAAGCTCAAAAACGGAGATCAGGTTACTCTTACCGGCACCGTTAGGCCCTATAAATACATTAAGCGGTTGTAATTTAATCTCTGATGCTCGAATAGATTTATAGCCCTTAATAAATATGCTTTCCAGGTTACTCATAATCACATCTTCCCGCGTCACGTCTCACTTCTCTCTATTCAACAGCCGCTCCGCCAATTTTAGTAATGCCTCTTGTGCTTCTCCACTCCCTTGTGCTCTCTCCAAAGCTTCCATAGCCTTGTTATGATAGTCTTGTGCCCGCGCTTCTGTATAGGCTCGGCTCCCTGTCGTTTCCAAAATCTCCAAAGCTCTATCTACTGCGGCTTTATCTATTGCCAGTTCGCTGAGTAAAGTCCGTAACTCTTCACTCTGGCTCAACCCATGTAGAATCGGCAGCGTCTTCTTGTGACGTTGCAAATCTGAGCCAACCGGTTTCCCTGTGCGTGCCGGATTACCCCATAAGCCCAATAAATCATCTTGCATCTGGAAAGCCATCCCCAATGCGTGCCCAAACGTGTGCAGTGCCGTTACGCGCTCCTTAGATGCTTGGGCGATAATCCCCCCTAGTTCGCAGCTTAGGGCCAACAATGCCGCCGTCTTCCCCGCCACCATTTTGAGGTAAGTCTCCTCAGCTACATAATCCGCCTTCTCAAAAGACATATCCAGACACTGTCCTTCGGTAAGTTGTAATGTTGTGATATTATAGCGATCCAATGCATATAACACCTGCTCGGCGGGAAGTCCGGTGTTTTGTAGTCCAAACATCGCCCTATATGCTAGAGTGAATAATGCATCCCCGGTGTTAATCCCCTGTGCCATTCCCCAAATTGCCCATAGTGTGGGGCGGCCACGCCGCATTGCATCCTGGTCTTCGATGTCGTCGTGAATAAGGCTGAAGTTATGGAGCAGTTCCACCGCCACGGCTGCCGGGAGTGCTGTATCGTAGTTGCCGCCTTGGGCTTCACAACACAGCAATAAGAAGATAGGCCGCAGTCGCTTACCTGCATCCACGTGGGTAGGCCGGAACTCTTTGTCAGCCCAACCCAGGTGGTAATTCAACATGCCATAAAGCAGAGCCGGCTCGGTGTCTAATCCAGGAACAACTTGGTGCATAGCGGCCTCTAGCTTAGGTAGATAACGGGTGAACGGGTTCATAACTTTTATAGCTCCTTTGGTTTCATATAAGCACTAATGGGAATCAGTGACTTTTGACGTAAAGCTGTGATGTCCTTAGCGCCCACGGCAAACATTGCAATCTGTAATTGTCTTTGTAGTACCACTAGCTTATCCAACACCGCTTGTGGTGATTCATTGACCACTCGCAGCAGGGTTCTGGCTGTCGCCGTCATATTCGCCCCTAATGCCAGTGCCTTGGCGATTTCCACGCCGTTCTCAATACCCCCACTGGCAATCAATGGTATATCTGCGTTTACCTCACGTACCATTTGAATGGATAATGCTGTTGGAATTCCCCAATCCCGGAAGGCATTGGAAATTTCCTTTTGAATTGTATTACGACTTCGGTACATTTCAACCTGACTCCAGGATGTACCCCCTGCCCCGGCGATATCTAGCGCGGTGACCCCGGCATCAATAAGTTGGCGTGCTACCGTCTTTGATAACCCCCAGCCCACCTCTTTCGCGATAACCGGTACTTCCAGTGTGCCGCATATTATTTCAATCTTGCTCAAAATATCTGCGAAGTTGGTCTGGCCTTCAGGCTGTAATGCCTCCTGGAGTGCGTTTAGATGCAAGATCAACCCATCTGCTTCTACCATATCCACGGCCTTACGGCATTCATCAAGCCCATAACCATAATTCAATTGGATAGCACCCAAGTTCACCAAAATCAAGCTATCAGGTGCGTAACGCCGGACTTGGAAAGTTTGCATCAATTCCGGGTCTTCCAGCGCGGGCCGGATGGACCCTAACCCTAGTCCAATACCACTGGCCTGCGCGGCCTCGGCCAGAATTTGATTAATCCGCGCCGCCTTATCTGTTCCGCCGGTCATAGAGGAAATCAACAACGGAAGATCTAATGACTTCCCCAAAAACGTGGTTGCGGTGCTTATCGCTTCCATATCCATCTCTGGGAGTGCCTGGTGGACAAATTGGTATTGTTCAAAACCGGCAGTCAGCCGGTCAAAAGAAACATCCTCTTCAATACTAATGCGTAGATGGTCATCCTTACGGGTTTTCGTCTGGCCCTTGGACATTGTTCACTCCTTGTTTGCCGGTGCTTTTTCACATCTTACCTTGAAGCCTGTTCCTAAGTACTCTTTCAAGTATTCGATGATGGGTTAAAAATGGTCTATATGTGCAGTCAAACTACCCGTCAATTATACCTTGAAGGAGGAGTCCTAGTCAACCTTGACTTTTCATTTGCCACAGGATAAAATACTCTATGTGTTTTGTTAAAGTATCTTTTCAAAGTTATTAAATTAACTAAGGCTTTTTTAAGGAGTAAATCTAATGGAACAACGTAGTGATATGGTCTTCAATAGGGTGAAAGACATCATTGTTGATATTTTAGCTATCGAAGCGGATAAGGTCGTTCCCGATGCCAATTTCCGTGAGGATTTGGGTGCTGATTCTTTAGACCTCGTTGAGTTGATTATGGCTTTTGAGGATGAGTTTGGTGGCCGGATTTCCGATGAGGACGCCCGCGAACTCGTTACTGTACAGAAAGCTGCTGAATACGTAGCTAATCGTATGCAGAGTGGTGAATAACCACCACCCGGAATTATCAAGCCACCGGTGATGTCGCCGGTGGTCTTTTTTTATATAGCCTATGCGCATAGGTGTTATTGCCGATACCCACGTCCCTTATCGGGCAGCCGAAATTCCTCCTTCCGCTATTGAGTCTCTACAGGGTGTAGACCTTATCCTTCACGCCGGGGATGTGGATGAGCCTTGGGCACTTGTACCTCTTGCGGAAATTGCACCGGTACACGCGGTCAGAGGTAATTACCATATTCTGGATCGCTCTTCCGGCGGCGCTTCTTTGCCGGCAGAGATTGAGCTAACCTTGGCCGGTTTCTCCGTGGCCTTGACCCACGGTCACAATATCGGCCCGCAAGCTATGCTTTGGAAAGTCTTGGCTTTGTTGCGTATGTATACCGGGCATTGGGATTTTCCCGCCTATGATGCGGCCATTGCCAAGACCTTGGTGCGGCGTTTTCCTAAGGCGGATGTCATCGTTTTTGGACATACCCACCGCTTCTATTGGCAACGGTGGGGGAACACCTATCTTGCAAATCCTGGGGCAGTACTGCCCCAGGCATACTTTCTTAAACCACCTTGCGCTCCCACCGTAGCCCATCTTGTCCTAGAACCGGGTGCTTCACCTACTTTCATAGCTATTCCCTTGTAGGATAATTTGGTAAATTGTCTATGGGTAAATTGCCCATTGGCAAATGGTTATAGCCAATTTATCAACTTAACCTACATTCCTACTCTTGCTCATAAAAATTATACAAGACGCTAATATATCTTTAATATGCTGTTAACAAACAGGTGTTATAGTAATAGATGGTGTTCTGTTATAGGGCCTTGTTTTTACGATATTACTTAGCCTAGTTAAGTTAAAAAAGTCGAAAAACTTGACGGAAATTATTCCGTGTGCTATAATGCTATGGGGTATAGTACCTAGGAAGGGGGCCGGTGGTATGATACAAGTTAACTTGAGTTCACTGGTCAACGCTGAGATTGGGCAACGTAAAGTTGTTGTTTTGGACCTAGATAATCTTGTTGTGGGTGACCTTTACTTAGAATATTTGCAGGGTGAAATTACATTTACCCGAGTTGCCAAGGAAATCTTAACCAGAGCAAACCTGGACGCGAGTGTGCAGGTAGACTGTACTCGCTGTTTAGAATCTTTTTTCCAACCTGTCATCATTGAATTAGATGATACTATTGGTCTTCCCGGTGCAGAATTGAGCCCAGAGAACCCGGTTCGTGTTACTGATGATGGATGGGCGGATCTGGCCCCCCTGATTCGTGAGTGCGCATGGCTTAGTTTGCCTTTAAATCCTGTATGTTCTGTTGATTGTCAGGGGTTATGTCTTCAGTGTGGCGGGAATTTAAATCAGGGTGCTTGTACGTGTTCGGACTATGATTCGATAGATCCACGTTGGGATGCACTTAAGGTGCTTTTAAATAATCAGGATGAAGAATAACACAGCCTCAAATTAACTTCTTATTTTTTTAAATCTTTTTCCCAGAAATGCCTGACGCGGGATATTTATGTGTTTATAACTTAGTGTGATCTTGAGGGGGATTGCACGCTGAGTTTTTAAAGGAGGCGTATGGACGCAGTCGCTGATCTGTTAGAAAAAGCTGAAATCCAAGGGTTTTTGACAATAGAAGATGTAGCCGAAGCCTTGGAAGCGTTGGATGATGAGGAATCCTTGGGTTCTGTTGTCAGTGAATTGCAGCAGGCTGGGATTGAATTTGACTTAGATGACGTCTCACCCGGTGATGATGATGTCCCGGATGAAGAGCCTGTTGATAAACTTGAAGCTGATGTTGTTGATGTAGATGACGATGATGACGATGAAGACGATGATAAAGAGAGTTGGGACGAGGAAGCGTATGACCTTAGTGGTATCGGTGTAGATGATACGGTCGCTCTTTATCTGCGTGAAATGGCCCGCGTGCCCCTGTTAACTAACGAAGAAGAAGTTACTATCGCTAAACAAATTGAGGCCGGGCGTGCCGCACAGCGTTCACTCCAGAATAATGGTTGTAATGAGGACGAACGCGACGTTTTAAATCAGATTATTATTATCGGTGTTGATGCCCGTGAGCACTTAATCCGGGCTAACACCCGCTTGGTAGTTAGTATTGCCAAGAAGTATATTGGACGTGGTGTGCCTTTCTTGGACTTAATCCAAGAGGGGAACCTAGGTTTGATGAAAGCTGTCGAGAAGTTTGAATACCAGCGGGGGTATCGTTTTAGCACTTATGCCACTTGGTGGATCCGACAGACCATCACCCGTGCGATTGCAGACCAGGGGCGCACTATCCGTGTCCCTGTTCATATGAGCGACCGCATTCGGCGCCTTTATCGTCGTGCTCAGGAGATCGAACAGGAGCGGGGTGTCCGTCCTTCGCCAGAGGAACTGGCCGAGGAGATGGGGCTGGAGCCGCGTAAGGTACAGTGGATGATGCGTGTATCCTGGCAACCCTTGAGCCTGGAACGTCCGGTGGGTGAGGAAGAGGACAGTGAATTAAGTAACTTTATTGAGGATGAACAGACGCCAACGCCACCCGATACAACTTACCAAGCGTTGTTGCATGACCGTTTAGAGGAAGCCCTGTCTTCCTTAAGTCCGCGTGAAGTTCGTATTTTACGGATGCGCTTTGGCTTGCAAAACGGGCGCAGCTATACGTTGGAGGAAGTCGGTCGTAAATTTGGCCTTACTCGTGAACGTATTCGCCAAATTGAAGGTCAGGCATTGCGCCGCCTGCGCCATCCTAGCCGCAGCCGTGATTTGAGGGATTACTTACAATGATATATGGTTGTTTAGTTGCTATATCAGAAAATACCAAGGGTATGATGTGTTGCGTGCCGTGGTGCTCGGGGTCTAGCGAGGCCCGCTGAGCACAATGGTTCGTGATGCACGGAACACGGTTAACTCACCCGCCAGCCTCGCTGGCGGGTTTTTCTTATTTCAGTGCGATTGGTTGTTGGGTAGTGCAAAAGATTGGCCCAATCTTTGATAGCAACTTGGGTTATTTTAACATTCAGTTATACTCTACATGAATTTATTAGGAGGAGCATAATGGGTAAAAAAGTTTTAGTAGCTATTGCCTGGCCTTATGCAAATGGCGATCTTCACATCGGTCATTTGGCCGGCGCGTATCTCCCGGCTGATATTTATGCGCGTTATAACCGCCTAGTGGGCAATGATGTTCTGATGGTCTCTGGCTCTGATTCACATGGGACCCCCATAACCGTCCGTGCGGATAAAGAAGACCTCACACCACGAGAAGTCTTTGAGCGTTACCACAATCGTTTCCTGGAAACCCAGGAACAAATCGGCATCTCATACGATCTCTTCACCCATACCGATACCCCTAACCATCACCGGGTGGCCCAGGATTTATTCCTGCAATTGTTGGAACACGGGTATATTTATAAGGAAACGCAGAAGCAATTCTACTCTGAGACTCTGCAACGTTACTTGCCGGACCGGTACGTCGAGGGTACTTGCCCCGATTGTGGCTATCTGGAGGCCCGTGGTGACCAATGTGATAATTGCGGCCATCTCCTAGACGCTTTAGATTTGATTGACCCCCGCTGTAAAATTGATGGTTCGATCCCTGTAGTGCGTGAGACAGAACATTTCTTTCTTGACCTCGAGAAGTTACAAGCTGTAATCTTGGCCTATCTCGAAGAGGGTAAAGAAGACTGGCGTCCCAACGTTTTGAAATTCTCCATCAATTATGTTAAAGGTGGCCTCAAAGGGCGTCCCATTACTCGTGATATTACCTGGGGCATTCCTGTTCCCGTGCCGGGTTATGAGAGCAAACGTCTCTATGTCTGGTTTGAGGCGGTGATGGGTTATCTTTCGGCCAGCATTGAGTGGGCCAAACTCTCCGGTGATCCGGACGCCTGGAAGCAATGGTGGTATGACCCTGAAGCGTTAACCGTTTATTTCATCGGCAAGGACAACATTCCCTTCCATACCATTATCTGGCCGGCAGAACTCAAAGGTATTGACCGTATCTATGAGGATGATCCCGATAAGCATCTCAATCTGCCTTATGATGTGCCCTCTAATGAATTCATGAACCTTGCCGGTGCTCAATTCTCCAAGAGTCGGGGCCATATGATCACCTTGCCCGATGTCCTTTCCCGCTATGATGCCGACGCAATCCGGTACTACATCACTGTCGTTATGCCAGAGACCAGTGACAGCGATTTTCTCTGGGATGATTTCTTGCAACGGAACAATGGCGAACTGGTGGGCGTGTGGGGGAATCTCTCCCATCGCGTGCTCTCTTTCACCTATAAGTATTTCGAGGCTGTTCCCGAACCCGGTCCCCTGGCTGCGGTTGACCAGGAGTTATTGGACAAAGTCCCGGCCGCTTTTGAAAGTGTTGGTCAGCGTTTAGCGGCCCGGCAGTTCCGTACAGCGCTTCTTGAGGCTCTTAACCTGGCCCGTGAGGCCAACCGCTACCTGGAAGTCAAATCTCCCTGGGTGCAGCTTAAACAGGACAAGGAAGCTGCCGGTACCAGCCTTTATGTGGCTTTGCAGGCCATTAATGCCCTCAAAGTACTTCTCGCCCCTTTCTTACCCTTCTCTTCGGAGCGCTTGCACCAGGTATTGGGTTATGAGACCCCTCTCTTTGGCGAGCAGTATATTGAGAAAGTCGAGGCCGATGGTGAGACTCACCATGTCTTGCGCTATGCTTCTGAGAGTGCTGCGGGTAAATGGGCCTTTGAGCAATTGCCCGCCGGCCGGCCTTTGCAAAAGCCGCAGCCAATTTTCAAGAAACTAGACGAAAGTATTGTCGAGGAAGAGCTTGCCCGCATGGGAGCTGCATAAAGCGGCCCGCCGACGTTTAGTTCCGAGTTTCCTTCTCTTTACAATTCTTGTCCTTACCCTGGATTTCCAGTCTTTGTGGTGGGACGAGGGTATCAGCTTGCACCTGGCGACAAGCTCTTTCATGGAAATTGTCGCCGACCGTGCCGCCAATATTCACCCACCCCTTTACTTTTTTGTGCTTAAGGGGTGGGTAACTCTCGCCGGGGAT
>JAFGKB010000319.1 GCA_016928755.1 Anaerolineae bacterium
ACCTTATGTAGTTTACAGTCTCGTCAGTTCAGCCACCAAGAGATCCAAAGCCACATCTGGAGAGAGCTTCCCTTGTTTGATAGCCAAGTCACTTTCTAATAATAGGTTATACGCTTGCCGTAAGGCCGCCTCGCTATAATAGTTAGCCTGGGCACATATCTTACCGGCTACAAAAGGATGGAGCTTGAGTATAGACGCAACATCTTTCTCTGTATTTCTGCGCGCCAATAACCAACTCGTCTGGATAAGCAGACGGTATTGGCGCGTCACCATCCCAAATATCCCCAACGGATGTTCCCCGGCATTAAGCAGTCTATGTAAGTGCTGACTAGCTTTCCGGGCGTTGCGCTGGCCTAAGGCATCCACCATATTGAAGATTACATCCGCACTTTGAACGTAAGGGACCATAATCCGTACATCTTCCACAGTTATCAGTCCCTTTCCCCCCTTATACAGTTTGAGTTTTTGGATCTCCTGGTCTAAAAGCCGCAGGTCAGGGCCGATATTTTGTGCCAGTAACGCCAGTGCCTGGGATTCTAGCTTCACCTGATAACTCTTGGCCCGCTCTTGTATCCAATGGGGTAATTGGTTTTCCTTAACTGGTGCAAATTGCTGGATATCAGCCTTTAGCTTTTTTGCCTGTTTAAGTATGGGGTTGCGGGCGCCAATGGATTTATCTTCGCTGAAGATAACCTCTGTTGTGCCGGGTAAGTCGGGCAGATATTCCGCTATCTGATTGAGTACATCCTTATTCGCTTTATGAAGACCGTCGCGTACAATGATAATGCGTTTATCGCCCAAAAAAGGCATCGTGCTACAGGCACGGCGGAATGCATCAGGGTCTACTGGGTGCGAGAAAGTCTCTGTGTTTAAATCCTGGAGAGTGTCATCCAACCCTAATGTTTTAATGAATTTGGCCAGCGATTCCTCGCGCGCCAGGCTATTTTCTCCGTGATATATATGAATCATAATGCTGTATGCTGCATATGAACTCGCAAGCGTTGATAACCAATATGTTTATCCGTGAATATGGCCATAACCTCCGCCCCTTCCAAGTTACTCTCCGTTGTCACGTGCGTCTGTATCCAGCGGCCCAACGGGCGTGAGGCCACCAACGCCACCGCACTCAGCGCAACTGCATTGATGAAGCTCTCAATGCGCGCACCTAGCTTGGCTTTCCCGTAATCCTTAAGTCCTAATAGGGCCGCCAATGTTGTCAGCGTCGCCGTTGTGACAAGATTGGTTCCACAGTTGGGATGAATGCGTAAGGATTCCCGCCCAGCTTTGAGTTGCTTTATGGCCTCTTGGACGATAGGAATAACTTCTTCTGCTGAAAGTGATGTATAAAGTGTGAAACCAAATGGCCCAGATAATCCAAACACCGCGGCCTGCGGGTATTGGTGTCCCAATAGGGTGATTGTGGCATGTTCAATAGAGTGATTACGTCGTATACGGCGTATTAGATTGATGATCATTGTAAACTCTCCTCTTCCGGTATATTTATAGTGGGAATGGGATAAGCAATCACAATCAGTCGGTTTGCCAGGCTGCCATATGGATGGCAGGTCACCAGTGTCAAGCGTTCGTCAGTTGTCGGTTGCACATATTGGGCATTTTGCATCCTGGTCTCTAGTGATTGCCCACCTTCTGGTAGGATATAAATATCCTCAATCTCATAATTATAGGTCTTTTCGTTAGCTCCTTGCATCTGGATAATATCACCGGCTTCCAGTTTATAAAGGTCACGAAAAACCTCACCTCTCGAGGTATTGTGGCCGTTCAGGACAGTATTACCCGGCATCCCCAAGGGCACCGATGTATTATGCCAACCGGCAGCGCGCCAATCTGGCACATTCCACACGGCCTGTTCCAGTCCATTAACAACGGTTACCTGCCAGTCAATGGGGATTACCGGAGCATCAAGATTAAGTCTCTCAATATATATGCGTGTTGGCTCCGTTATCTCTGCAGTAGGTGTAGGTTGGAGAGTCGGTGTAGGTTCAATAGTTGGTAGAGGCGTCACGGTAGGTATTGCAATAGCAGTTACTATGGGCCTATCGGGGCTAGGTGCTGGTCCCGATGCGCGGGTTGCCGACGAAGTGGCAGTCGTAAGCATGGTGATAGATAAAGACCCTTGGAGATAGGGCGGTAAAACAAAAGGGATGATGACCAATGCACCTAATAAAAAACCTGCTATCCCGCCCATTATAATCTGTGAGATAACTTTTTGCCGGTTCATATATACATTTACTGATCCCAGTTTTGATATACCTCAGCTTTGAGCACGCCGATAAAGGGTAAATTACGATATTGTTCGGCAAAATCCAGGCCGTAGCCAATCACGAATTCATCAGGGACCTCAAAACCGACAAAATCCACCGGGACTTCCAGGATGCGCCGACTGGGCTTGTTAAGCAAGGTCGCAACTCGTAAACTCGCGGGGTTACGGGTGCTCATGTTGCGGATAATATAATCCAGCGTATTTCCGGTGTCCACTATATCTTCAACAATAACCACATGGCGATTTTCGATACTAGCGGCTAAATCCAACAAGATACGTACAATGCCACTACTCTTGGTCGAATGGCCATAACTGGATATTTCCATAAAGTCTAGTTCGTGGCGGAATGTCAGGTGCCGGGTGAGATCAGATAAGAACATATAGGCACCTTTAAGGATACAGACCAGCAATGGGGGATTATCATCACTATAAATAGCGTTCATCTCCCCGGCAAGTTCCTTAATACGTTGTTGGATTTGCTCCTCAGAAACCAATACTTTCTCTACATCATTATATAAAGACATCTCTTATTTTTCTCCTCTAATATTCATATAGACTCTGTGTATAAGCCAGTATAATAAACAAAAATCCCCCGTCAAGCAAGTACGGGGGATTCTGAAGATAACACGCGCCTAATAGTTCATATATTGAACCGGTAGGGGTATCCCATTACTTCTCGTATACTGAAGGTTTGATCGCTGCTATATAGGGCAGTGTGCGGAAACGGTCCGCGAAATCCAACCCGTAGCCCACCACCCAAACATTAGGAATCTCAAAACCCAGGTAGTCCACTTGAACTTCTACTTGCCGGCGGTCAGGCTTGCTGAGAATAACACTGGTTTTCAGAGAAGCCGGCTGGCGTGCTTTAAAAACCCGTTGTAGGTAACTTAGGGTATACCCGGTATCGAGAATATCCTCAACAATGAGCACGTGCCGTCCGGTGATATCGGTCCGTGTATCCATAATCATACGGACTGCCCCGGTGGCATCGGCCTTATCCGCGTAACTCGATAGGGCGATAAAATCTACCCGGTGGGGCACAGTTAACCGGCGGCTTAAATCTGCCATAAAAATAAAAGCGCCTTTTAATACGCCAACCAGGATAAAATCCTCATTGCGAATCCCCTTGTAATCAGCACTAATCTCCGCCGCCATCTCTCTGACTCGTTGCTGGATGGTGGCCTCATCGAGTAAAACTCGCTCTACTGAATCGGGAAGCGATGTTTCTATCATCATTATGACTCCTTTTCTGAATAACGGTGTGGGACCTCATGACAGCCGCGACAACGGGCCTCGTATACTTCATGGGCACCGACGAGGACAACCGGGTCCTCATAGTAGGCCGGCTCACCGTTAATCAGTCGTTGGGAACGACTGGCCGGCCCCCCACAAACAACACAAATAGCATGAAGTTTTTCAACTTCCTCAGCAACAGCTAAAATTTGCGGGAGAGGGCCAAAAGGTGCGCCTCGGAAATCCATATCCAGGCCCGCGCAAATGACCCGTTTCCCTGAATCTGCCAGTTCTTGGCAAAGGCTCACCACATCCTCTCCAAAAAACTGAATTTCATCAATCGCAACCACCTCTGTATCGGGTGCTAATCGCTCGCGGATCTCATCACTATTATCCACTGCAATCGCGCCTTCTTTTAAGCCGTTATGTGAAGCTATCGCACTTCTATGGTAACGTTGATCGATGGTGGGTTTAAATACCTGAACCTTCTGCTTCGCAATTTGTGCCCGGCGTACACGCCGGATTAACTCCTCAGTTTTTCCGCTGAACATACTACCGCAGATGACTTCTATCCAGCCAGCACTGGGGGCCTTCCACAACATAGCATCTCCTTAAAAAAGAAAAAGATTGGGTGAATACAATTAAAGGGGTAATAGTTGCAAAAAAAGAGGCAGGGTTAGCACTGTCCCTGCCTCACTTGATTAAGATTAGTCTTCTTCTTCAGTGGTGGCTTCTTCCACGACTTCGACTTCTTCATCGCCGGGAAGAACAAACCCACGAGCTCGCATTTGCTTCTTCATATCGGCTAAGGATTTCAGACCAAAACCCGACAGCTCGGTAAAGGCTTCATCGCCTCCCTCAGCTAAGCGTTCAAGAATCTGACCGGCTTTCTCAAAGCCCGCTTCATTCAACAGCTTCTCGATACGGCTACTAAGCCCTAGTTTCCTGACTGATAATTCAGGTGAAGTGCGCGCCTTCCGGCGGCGTTCGGCGGCGTCAATAGCTTCCTGACGCGCCTGTAAACGGCGCATAAAGCGGTCAACCTGTCCCTCAGTATCAACGATGCGTTGCTCACCAGTAAAGAAGGGATGACATTTATCACAAACATCAGTACGAAGTTCCGGTATGGTAGACCCTACATTCCAGGTATTTCCACACGCACAGATAACCTTCGCTTCTGGGTACCATTTAGGGTGGATTTCAGGTTTCATGCTGCTATACCTCCCTCGGGATAAACATTGACGGTTTTACGTCCCTGTTTATCTTCAAATTTTACGACGCCATCAATCAAGGCGAAGAGTGTGTAATCGCGGCCCATACCAACATTACGGCCAGGTTTGAAGTGCATCCCTACCTGTCGCACAATGATATTGCCCGCTATTACAACCTCACCGCCGTATTTCTTGACGCCACGGCGTTTTGAGTGGCTATCTCGACCATTGACACCTGTAGCTTTTTTGCGTGCCATTTTCCTTATGCTCCTCTCACTATCTCATCGACTCTTAGGCGCATATAGGTTTGGCGATGTCCCATGCGGCGGCGATAGCGTTCCTTGGGCTTATACTTGAAAATGCGAATTTTAGGACCACGGAATTCTTCCACAACAGTGGCAACAACTTTCGCCTCTGGAATAGTGGGGTGTCCAACAACTACATCATCATTATCTGATACCAAATAAACATCTTCAAGAGTAATTTTCGTACCAACAGGATATGGTAGGCGCTCCACAATGAGATCGCCTCCGACGGTTGCCTTATATTGATGTGCGCCTGACTTTACAATTGCGTACACGTTCTTCCTCCCTATTACACAATAGGAGCCGATCCCAGAACGGGTCTCGGCTGCTAGGTCATTATATACAAGTCGTTAAATTTGTCAATCCCCTGATATCTCTTTATTATTTGCCAATACCTCTTGGACTTTCTCCTCCATCGCTTGCCAATGAGTTCCCGGCCAATAAACCCGCCCACACTCTGGACAACGCCGGAACTGGTTTTGCGTATCTTTGACATATGGGGGCACATGTTGGGCGGCTTCTTCCACAGATATATCTTCCAGAACTGCGTTGCAATGCATACACCGGGGTGGTATATCCGGCAGTAAAGGAGGAATTTCCTGAATAGTTTGGGCAAGTTGTGTCTCTAGTTCTTCAGACTCAATAAATACAACTTGTAGCCCGCGTCTATTGGCTAATTCACGATCCCGGGTGAGCAAAATGCGTTCCTCCGCACGTGCACGTGCTGCAATCAAAGTATCCGGACCTTTAGCTATATACACGACATCATAGCCCAAAACTCTAAGCCACCGGGCCAGCTTACCTAACATTGCATCCGCCAATAGTTTTGGCGCTTGTGAAGTTACGAGTTGGTTCATAGTATAATTAGTGTATCATAGGTTCCGGTAGGTTCAAGTCGTAACTCAGTAAAACGGCTTAAAGACTGAGGAAAGTCTCGGTTAGCTTCTTTTTTATGGGACCGGCGTCTGTGCATAATAATGGGACTAGAAATTATGTTCTAGTTCTGTTATAATACAGACACTTAAAGATTAAAAACTGTTTGATTAGCTTTGGGGTTGTTTTAAAGAGGAGAAAATGACGAAACAAGAAGTACGTTGGATTTGCCAGCAATGTGGGTGGAGTTTTGCCCGCAAGATGGGAAAGTGTCCCAATTGTGGTGCGTGGGAATCATTGGTTGAGACGGTCATCAAAGACCCCGCCACCCAGTCAGCCGCGACAAGACTGGCCCCCCACGCGCAATCTAATCCAGAACCATTGAGCAAAGTCAATACCGGAGACTTTAAGCGCTTGCCCGTGAAAATGGGGGAATTTTCACGAGTCTTAGGGGGTGGCGTCGTCCCCGGTTCTATTGTGCTTATCGGTGGGGAACCGGGCATTGGTAAATCCACCTTACTATTACAAATTACGGCCCTGCTAGGGGAATTAGACCAACCGGTCTTATATGTATCGGGCGAGGAATCCCCACACCAGATAAAGATGCGCGCTGAGCGACTGGGGATCCAGGGGGACCCGGTCCATCTCTTGGCCGAGACCGATGTCGATACGGTTCTAACTCAGGCCGACATTATGTATCCCAAACTGCGCGCTCTGGTTATTGATTCGATCCAAACCATCCACACCTCTGATTTAACCTCTGCTGCCGGGAGTGTCAGCCAGGTGCGGGAGTGTGCAACGCGATTTCAACGTTGGGCTAAGTCCACGGCCGTGCCTGTCTTCCTGGTTGGGCATGTCACCAAATCTGGTTCTATTGCCGGGCCGAAAGTCTTGGAGCATATTGTTGATACTGTGTTGTATCTTGAGGGGGACCCATTCCATACCTATCGGCTGCTACGCAGCGTCAAAAATCGCTTTGGTGCAACTTCTGAGGTCGGCGTTTTTGAAATGCGGGAAGAAGGATTAATTGAAGTGGCTAATCCCTCAGAGGCGTTTCTGGCCGAGCGTATGGTCAACGTCCCCGGCTCGGCTATAGCCGTAACGATGGAAGGTACTCGTCCGCTCTTGGTTGAGGTTCAAGCGTTGGCCAGCCAATCCAGTTTTGGAAACCCCCGGCGTACAGTGAATGGCTTAGACATTAACCGGCTGCTTTTAATTGTGGCTGTATTAACCCGGCGCGCTGGTGTGCGGCTTTCAGAACAGGATATCTTTGCCAATGTAGTAGGTGGATTGCAAGTTGAAGAACCGGCTGTGGACCTGGCAATGGCCGCAGCTTTGGCCTCTAGTGTCCGGGATCGTCCGGTTGCTGCCGACCTAACTTTGGTCGGTGAGGTCGGACTTTCTGGTGAGGTGCGCTCTGTAGGCCAACTAGAGGCCCGTCTCAATGAGGCTGCCCGCCTGGGATTTCATAAAGTTGTTGTTCCCCATAGTCTACGGCGGCAGCGTCCCCGTATGCCTGAAGGAGTTGATGTTATTGTGGTACGATCATTGAAAGAAGCTATTGAAGCTGCATTGACTTAAAACATAGAGAAGTAGGAATTATGACAAAACGGAGCACAAGTAGTAAAAGAAAATCGTCAAGTAGTTCACGCACTAGCAGATCGCGCAGCCGGCGCACAACCAAGAAACCGCAACCGGTTACCATTAACCTAAGTGTAGATCAGCAATTAGACATAATTGGGGGCCTCTTGATATTCATCGCCGCCCTCACACTCTTAAGCTTCCTCTCGGCTCAACAAGGGTCGCTTACTGAAATATGGCTATCGTTTCTTGCTAATACCTTTGGGTGGGGAATGTATGCGCTCCCCTTCTTCCTTGGGGCTTTTGGGTTATGGTTAATCCTGCGGCGTTTCGGTGACCGCATTCCGTGGCCCACCCCCGCACAAGTGGGGGGCATCATCTTCAGCTTTTTCATAGCGTTAGTGACAATGCATTTGATCACCCATTGGCTTTGGCCCGAGGTAGACATTTACTCTTTCGCCGAGACCGGTGAAGGCGGGGGGCTTATCGGCGCGGCATTACTCGATGCCGGGTTACAGGCGTTAGGGGCGGCAGGCGTCGCGGCTTTACTCCTCATGGCTTGGTTAATGGTTGCTACTCTTATCAGTGGGGTCTCACCGGCGGGCATTATTCGCAAACTCGTCGTTGGGGAAGCTGCGGTTACTCAAGAGACTCAGATGCCGGTCATTAATTCTTCACAACGTCCGACCAACCCCGCACCGCAATCTGAATCTGAACCTATGGCGGAAAGTAGGGCCGTAAATAACAATCATGATGCAAGTCGTAATGGACGTAAAAAGGATGAGGGTCCGACCATCAATATCGCCTCACGTCCCGGTAACGGTGAGGTTGACATTGAAAATATTTCCCCGGCTGTAGTGGGCACGCAGTCCTGGCGTCTCCCAGATGTCAAAACTGTACTTGAGCCAGGTAGCGAACAAGATTATAGTGAAAACTTAATCCGTGAGCAAGTCAAAATCATCGAGGAAACATTGGAGAGTTTGAGTGCGCCCGCTACGGTTGTAGAGGTAAATCAAGGCCCGGTTGTAACCCAATTTGGGGTTGAACCTTTGTTCTTAACCACACGTTCAGGGAAAACAACCAAGGTTAAGGTCAGCAAAATAGCCTCCCTTGCCGATGATCTGGCGTTGGCATTGGCAGCTAGGAGCATCCGTATTGAGGCCCCTATTCCTGGAAAGGGCTTAGTGGGGGTAGAGGTTCCCAATATGGAACCGGCAATAGTGGCACTGCGTGATGTAATGGAATCTCAAGCATTCTCCGCAGCTAAGGGACGGGTGCGGTTAGGTTTGGGACAGGATGTCTCTGGGCAAGCCATTGTGGCCGATTTGCGGGCTATGCCGCACTTATTAATTGCTGGGGCTACCGGGGCCGGGAAGTCGGTATGCGTTAATGCATTAATTGCCGCGCTGCTCTTGCAGAATTCACCGGACACCTTGCGTTTGATGATGGTTGATCCCAAGCGGGTTGAATTGACCCAATATAACGGCATCCCGCACCTGTTGACCCCTGTTATTACTGATGTCGAGCGGGTGGTTCCGGCCTTACGCTGGGTTATGCGAGAAATGGACAGTCGTTACCGGCGTTTCGCGCAAGCCGGCGCGCGTAATATCGAGGATTTTAACCGGCGTGCTCCCAAGATAGAAGATGGGGCCGCTATTCCTTACATTGCTGTGATTATAGATGAATTGGCTGACTTGATGATGCAATCTCCTGAAGAGACGGAGCGCGTTATCTGCCGGTTAGCACAAATGGCCCGTGCAACGGGTATCCATTTAATCATTGCGACACAGCGGCCCAGTGTGGATGTTGTGACCGGGTTAATTAAGGCAAACTTCCCCTCCCGTATTGCATTTGCGGTCGCCTCTTCTATAGATTCGCGGGTTATTCTCGATACGCCAGGGGCAGAACGTTTGTTAGGCCAAGGCGATATGCTCTTTATGCCCCCCGATGCCGGGCAACCCCTACGCTTACAGGGTGTATATGTCTCTGACCATGAGTTAAACAGCTTGATTAAGTTCTGGCGTGATGCCGTCGAACCGGGTAAAAGTGTCGGGTCTATCGTTATCCCCGGTGCACGTTCTATAAGTACGCCCTTGGGAGAGACTATGCAGCAAGCGCCCTTATTACCCGACTTTAATGACCAAGAAGTCGCACAGCAGTTTGAGGATCCCCTATTGCCACAGGCAGTCGAAATCTTGCTGGCCGAAAACCGGGCCTCGATTTCGCTTCTGCAACGCCGCTTGCGCATTGGGTATACCCGGTCGGCCCGGTTGGTGGAATTGCTGACGGATATGGGAATTGTTACCCATGAAACACAAGGCCAATCGCGGGGGATTAATCGAGCTGTAGCCGAATCCCTGTTACGCTCCCTCAATCCTGAACCGACGGGCTAACGTCTCAAATTGTTCAACAGATTGGCTCTGCGCAATCTCATCATAGAGGCGTGCGTTTTCCAGCGCAATGCCAGCGTGGAGGGCGAAAGATTGGGCCGAGTCAATCTCTTCCTGTATGAATCCGCAACCCTTCTTCCGGGCGAGCGCAATTAGCCCGATCACATAACCTTTAGCAAGCATAGGGATACCGAGCCAGCAGACATCACCGGGTAACCAAAGCGGAGTGCTCCAATGAGTAGCGGTGCTTGTATTTGAGATGGACAAAGGTTGGTGACTCTTGGCCAGTTCCCGGAAAATATCACATTGGTGAAATAGAGGTGCTAATTTCTGTATTGCGCGCTCGTCAGAGTAACCATATTGAGCGATAGGACAGAGCTTCTCATCTTGCGGTATCCAGATAACTCCCCGTTCATAAGGGATTAGGGTATGTAATAAGGACAAAATATGGTCTGGTATCTCGTGTATATCGAGATTATCTGATAGCACACGCCCACTTAATTCCAATGCCTCTGCAAAACGACGACGTTTCTTTTCTGCTTGATAGAGATTGGCATTCTGAACACCGATAGCAATCTGATCGGCTAACGTGTTAAGCAGATTAATGGTTGTCGTGGTAAAAGTCCCCGGTTTGTCACTTTGTGTTTCCAAGACCCCGATAACCTTTTGCCCAATCAGTAATGGGACGGCGGCGGCTGATTGCGTTTCCACTAGCCAAGGTGTTTCGGTATACTTCATCTCTGTATGTATATCTTGAACTACACAGACAGAATGCATCATAGCCGCAGCACTAACTAATGTATCAGCCTCTAATAAGATTTTGCTTCCTTTACGCCAATTCCCAGTCTCTCCACTGATTTTGCGTAACGTAGCCGTGCCCTCTTCTATCTCTACTGTGAAGATGCCCACATGGTAAAAGCCCAATTTTCTATGTAGTAAATCCACGGATACTTGTTGGACTACATCGGGGTCCAAACTATGGGATACAGTGCGGGCTACTTCGGCGGCAGTAGATAACTCATAAGTACGTGCTTTTACTTTATCTTCTAAACTAGCGTATAGATTTTGTAATCTGTTAACCATACTATTAAAGGCGTTGGCCAGTGCCCCAATTTCATCATCATGCCCAATCTTTAGCAAGGAATTCAAATTTGAAGTATTCATACGCCGGTTTAGCTCGCCTTGCTCTATTGCTGCGGCAGTAACAGAAAGCCGGTGTATAGGATTGGCAATAGCACGTGTCAGGGCAAAACTTAGGGCTAACAAAAGGCCGGTGGTGACAACTGTGCTGATTATCATAACCCACAAGCCGGTTATGGTAACTTGTTGTATATCGGTGATAGGCCGCACCAATACTAATTCTACAGGAACATCTCCGATATTCAGGGTTTGTCGCTGACTGTACATATCCCGGCTGCGACCTTCGGGCAAATCGAAGGCGAAGTCCTCCTCTGTGCTGAGTTGTACCTTTACTTCTTTAGTGACTTCGTCAATGATCTGAAAACCTATACCGGAGGATAAACGGTACTGTATCAAAATACGTTGTATTTCGGTTTCCAGGTCTAACCCGATAATAACACCCCCCTTATCATCAGGTATCAAAGACCGGTTAAGAAGCAGGGTGCGCTCGGCGACAGTCTGTATAACCGGTCTTCCGGTTCCTGCTTTTCCTACAAGTGAGGATTCACGGTAAAGGCTAGAGATTAGCAAATTGGTACGGGGTTCTTGATTGGCGTTGTAAATCTGGATTAAGTCTACATTGAAACGGTCCCGAATCACAACCGCACGACTGTTTAAAATCGCCAAACTCTCTTCTGTATCTGCTGCAATAGCACTGATTACTTGTGGGTCTTTAGCTAATAATTCCGTGGCTGTGCGTATCTCCTGGGTACGACTTTTTAAAGCTTGTATGATACGTTCGCTCTCTTTAGTTACCTGTTGCTCTAATAGTTGTGACTGGGTCAAGGCTGTCCCGATTACAAAAGCTAACGCACTACCTAATAATGAGATTATCATTAAACCGGCAATCGGTAATAACAACTTAGCCCTTAATGTGCGTGGCATCCAGGCGTTGCTCAATGGTTGCACTATGTGTTTTAATGCCATATATATATGCTCACCCTTTGTGTACTATTCAATGTAGGGTACTCAAAGGTCTTTCCTAACAAGAAAAGCCTTGGGTCATAATACTCAATAGAGTCCCAGTCTATTATGCCCCAAGGCTTTTAAATACTATTTAAATGTTTGTTAATGATTCGTCAAGGTTTAAGTTTATGCCATTAAAAACTTCCACAACTAAGAACGTATAACAAAATATATTATTGGCAAGATCAAAGAAAGGGCAATACCATCGGCTAACTGAAAATGGAACTGTTGCAAGGCCGTGCGTCTCTCACCGCTTTGGTATCCTCGGGCTTCCATAGCCAAAGCCAAATTCTCTGCCCGGCGTAGGCTGGTGAGGAACAGCGGGATCAAAAGTGGAAATGCCTGGCGGATGCGTTGGAATAGATTACTCTTGCCGGTTCCCCACTCTGCACCACGGGACGCCTGGGCTTTAGCAATACGTTCCGCTTCTTGTGCCAGTAGGGGCAGAAAACGTAGGGCGACCTGTATCATAAGGATAAAATCATAAGTGGGGATGCCGAACAGCCTGAGTGGTTTTAAAAAATAGTCCAGGCTATGGACTATTTCCGTTGTTGAGATACAGAATGAGGCTAGGCTTATAGTCAGGATAAGAGCTACAAAGCGCGTAATAAGCGCGACCCCGTTCCAGAGGTCGCCTGTCGAAATGGTAATCGGTCCCCAAGCCCAGAGCAGCGGGCCATTATCAGGTTGGAAGCCAAAGAAGATTTGAATCATTGCCAGTAATGCGATAATGGGTAAAGGTGCCAATAAACCAGATAAGGCATATTTGAGCGGTATACGGGCCATGATTAATCCGGCAATGACTGTCACAATTGCGATTGCAATGCCCATGAGGTGTGGAGCTACGGTAATGGCTAACAGTAATAAAAGACTGCTCAATAGACGAGTTCTAGGGTCCAGCCGGTGGATCATAGAATCTGTAGGTAGATATTGCCCAATAGTTACAAAGCGTAGAAACTCGAAATCACTCATACTCGCGCTCGCTTAATATGCTCTACCAATGGTTGCAGAGTGATGATCCCGGCTGGTAATACCCAACCCCGCTGGCGTAGTCCGGCAACCACTTGGGTAATAACCGGTAATCCTAATCCTAATTCACGTAAATGCTCCACCTGGCCGAAAACCTCTCTTACACTGCCGTGGAGTACGGTACTACCTTTTTTCATTACCGTCAGTTGTGTAGTAAGTATGGCCAGGTCTTCCATCTGGTGCGATGATAGGACGAGAGTCATACCAGAAGCGCTAAAATGCCTTAAATGCCCTAGTAGTTCTTGCCGTGATTGTGGGTCAAGTCCTGCCGTAGGTTCGTCCAGTAACAAAATACGGGGCCACAACGCAAGAATTGAGGCCAGTGCTACCTTGCGACGTTCCCCACCACTGAGAGTAAATGTCAGACGGTCTTTATAGGTCTCAAAATCTAACCCCACTAACAACATCGCCCACCGGACTCGCTCGCGTAACTCTTCTCTTTGTAAATTGAAAAGCCGCGGCCCATAAGCTATTTCATCCCCTACATATTGTTCAAAAATCTGCAATTCTGGAATTTGAAAAGCTAAGCCTACCATGCGCCGTACAGCTTTAAGATCAGTACGCGGGTCATTTAAATCATAATTTCCCACTTGCACGGTCCCCTCTTGAGGTCGCAGTAATCCATTGAGATGTTGCATAAGGGTTGATTTCCCGGACCCCGTCGCGCCTAAAATTCCATGTGCTTCTTGATGGGCAATAGCGAGCGTCACACCTTCTAATGCGCGGTGGGCTAAGGGTGTGCCTTGCATATACGTATGGCCTAAGTTATCAACCGCTATTTCGATAGTCTTTTCTGTGCCCTCTGTGAACTTTGAAATTGGAATAGGGGTTATATCGAAGCTGTGGGGTAAGGCATCCAATGCTTCAATCACAGCCAGCGGCGTCAGCAGATTCGGGGGTAGTTCTGGAAAGTGTAGGCATAGTTGTTTTGCCAGCCCCCCGGCTGGAGGCAATGCCAACCCCAACTCCGCTAATTGGACCACGTCAGAGAACACAGAAGCTGGAGGGGCATCTAAAGCCACCGTCCCTTTATTGAGGACAATAACCCGTTCCGCTTCAACTGCTTCCTCCATAAAGTGGGTGATAGTAATAATTGTCAGTCCCTCTTTGTGCAACCGCGCCATCATTTCCCGGATTGTCCGCCGCCCTAGGGGATCCAACATCGCGGTAGCTTCGTCGAAAATAATACATTGGGGGCGCATCGCGAGAATACCCGCCAGTGCCACCCGCTGCATTTGTCCCGCCGATAACAGATAGGGGGGGCGGTGGCGTTCTTCCCATAATCCCATTAGTTCCAAGGCTTGGTGGACGCGGTCTCGAATTTCTGGGGTGGGAACCCCGATGTTTTCTAGGCCAAAAGCGATATCTTCTGTGATGGTTGTGGCTACAATTTGGTCCTCAGGTCTTTGGAAGACCATCCCAACCTGGCCGCGAATCTTGCGGTGGTTAGCCCTGTCATAGGTATCGTATCCCATAACCTGTACATAACCCTGTTGTGGTACCAGTAGCGCGTTCAAATGGCGTGCTAAGGTGGATTTTCCAGAGCCGTTGGCGCCAATAATTGCTACATATTCCCCTGTCTCTATCTCCAGGGAAATCCCCTTTAGGGCAGGTATTGATAGCCGGTTTGGTAGTTCATATGAGAAAGCAACGTCTTTCAGTTCAATAAAATTACGCATAACAGTCCAATCATCTTGCAGTCAAGGTTGGAAATCAGGTTTAAACACTTACCTGCAAGTATAATATTACTTTCATTATTGGTCAAAGTAGAGTGCGCTATCCGGACTACAAACCGGCTACAAAGGTTTCAGTTAAGTGATTTTTCGAGTTTATTCTGACACTAGTACTCCACTGAAAATCGGTCAGGTGCAACGCACTTAAGAAAGTGCAATGCACCGATTTGCGGAGGAGTATGCGCCATTTCTTTAATTGACATTTGTAGAAATAGGATGAAAATCAAGCATCAAGATAGAATATGGAGCTTTTTTATGGCTGGAGATCGGATACGTAAGATTGTTATTGCCGGTGTAATGGGTGCCATTTCGGCCCTTCTGGGCTGGACCCACTGGGGTTTTATTCCCTGGTTTAGTGGGGCATCCTTGACCATTATGCATGTCCCGGTGATTATCGGGGCTGTTCTTGAAGGCCCCGTGGTAGGAATGTCCATCGGCCTGATTTTCGGTGGGTTCAGCATGTTACAGGCGGCCATCGCCCCCCTTGGTCCTACAGATGTTATTTTTACTAATCCCTTGATAGCGGTCTTACCCCGTTTGGTTATCGGGCCGGTGGCCTGGCTGGTCTACCATCTCTTGGAAAAACATCCCGTAGTGGGATTTGGCGCCGCCGGCATAGCCGGTAGTTTAACCAATACGCTTTTAGTCTTGGGGATGATTGCGCTGCTCGGTTATATGCCCTGGGCGGCACTGCCGGCACTCATTGTGATCAATGGCTTACCGGAAGCTGCCGCCTCGGCAATTATCACCACTGCCGTTATCGCTGCTTGGCGACAAATTGAAATAGGCAAGCGCCAAGGTGCAGATATCTAGCTAGGGTTCAGGTTGGAAAGCAAGTTGAGACATTTCGCCATCCGTTATGCTGAATAACAACCATAAGAGACATAGTTCAGTGCAGAGAGAAAGTCTTGACCCCCTGTCATCCTGAGCGTAGCGAAGGAACCTACCTGGAGCCTGTCGAAAGGTCTAGATGCCTCGGCTTCGCTCGGCATGACGATATGACACATAACCAACGAACCCATCACCCTGAGCGAAGTCGAAGGGTCTAGATGCTTC
>JAFGKB010000072.1 GCA_016928755.1 Anaerolineae bacterium
AAATTGTTGGTCTTGCCCTTTCAGAGATTGCCGGATCGTCCGTTGCCCGATGCGGCGTAGTTGGAATGATTTCCCCATACCGGAATCCCCCATTAAGGCAATTAACTTAGTGGACAACATGTATATTTGGGGGTCTGGCTCCGCTGAAAAAATATCCCATATCACATCCATCATATTGCTGGTTGTCATACTCTCTTGCTGTAAGTTATAGAAGTCCATAGCTTTTGAGTTTCCTGAGAGCCGCAATACCTCTAGGGGTAGATAAGTCTCCCCAGGCGCAAGTGGGTTAAAAGTATCTGAATCTGCCATCACTGTCAGCAGCGAACGGATCGGATCACGGGTAAATAACCGTCCGTCCTCTAACCGCATAAAGAGGGTGGGGATTGCCCACTCGGCAGAGTCTGCCTCAAAAAGCATCAGACGCGCTTGGTTCATAGCCTTATCTACAAGGCCGTGTTCCAGGAGATAGCGGTAGAAGTAGTGGGTGAATTCCCGCGCAGTTGTAACCGGCACCAAATCTTGCATTGCTACGATGGCTGGGATGCCGGCTTGGATCAGGCGTGGGGCAATACCGACAAAAGGATTGCTATTTTGTGTCCCCCGCCGGGCACTTTCGCAAGCTGCCAGGAAAACCAAGTAGGGCAACCCTTCATCCGGCAGTTGTGCTAATAACTCTTCTTCGGTGATCCATTCTGTTGTCCCGGTTTTATTCTCTAGTGCCAACGCGACCATACCCAAGCGGGGATTAAAACTGCCATGCCCCAGGAAATGCAGAATATGTATCGCTCCGTCTTGCGTCAATGACTGGATTAGCGTGTCAATATCGGTTGTCCCCGGTTCTATCTGGCATCGAGGGCCGGTTGCCTGTCCTTTTTCATCCACTAATTGCACATAAGCGCCGGATTTGGTCTCTTGAATCTTATAGTTTTTCTCTGAAACCGGAATTCCTGTATGTCCGGGTAAGAGTGTAACATCCAATTGTCCGGCATCCTGTAAAACACCCACTGCTTTTAATAAATTGGTAATTTCACTGGGGACATCAAGTGGGCTTAGCCTGAAATCACTGATATTCGAGGGATTAGATATAGCAAAGAGTAATCTGATAGGACGTTTCTGAATGGGTTTAGGGCTTGGTGTCTCCAACTTCATGTAGCGGCTTAAAGGAGATTCTGCCGAGGTCGCCAATGGTGTCGGCCTAGTTTGTCCCGGCCGTATATGGTGCATCTGTTCCCAAGCCAGCGTATGCAGCTCCGGTGCTTTCTCTGTAATCCATAGGTGCAGCGCGGCATTTTTGCCTTCCTCCCGCCGGGCTATACTGGAGGCTATGTCATAAGCTCGGCGAATTGGTCCAGAGAAAAGAGCGTCAAATAACAGTAAGCCGTATGGTTCTGGGTCTGTCGCGACTTCTTGCACCCGGTCCATATCAAGCCGCATCTTCCCTCCCCCAAAATGGCTGCCATCACTCAACGTCACTTCGACCGGATACGCCTGTTCAGCATCATCCCAGGCCCTAATCTGGATTAAAATATTCAGGTTCTCATTGTCTTTGGGCATAATTTGCTATCCTCAAGTGGGTTTTACACACTCCATAATAGCACAGATTAGGAGCATTGCATCTTCTGGGGGGCATAAGGATAAAATCTCTTTGGCAATAATAGACCCCTAATGGATTACACATCAACCATTAGGGGCTTTCCCTATCTTTTTCATCTTTCAGTAACCAATAGCTTATGCATGTAAATGGAGACTATCTCGATCTAAGTCGTGGCAACTTGCGTTATCATATCAAAGACTGTGATCTAAGCATGTAGTTTCTACAATCAATCCCTAATTGTCTACGACATAAACTGTGAATATTTAAGTCAACCGACAATCCCCATACTTCTAACATATTGGCGATAGAACAGAGTGGCATTCCCAGAATATTAGCCGGGCAACCACTGACGCTGAGTACCATATCCAGGTTCAAGGGTGGGGGGATATTTTCTATCTCTTCCGTTTCTACATTGCTCTCTCCTGTTTCTATTTCTTGTTGCTCATAGGGGCGTATCCATGCGCGCGTTGTCACAAAATGCGTCATCTCTTGTTGGTGGTAGGGGTCAAGTAGGGCCAGTCCGGTATGCACTTGGCAGCAGTGACCGCCCAACTTCTCAATGATCGCTTTTCTATTACAGCGGTTGCAAGGTATCGTCTGGTGGTTACACTTGGTTTCTATCAATGTGTAGAGGCTTAGCACCCACTCCCCACGATGTGACGCATTTCTATTGACATTTTGGATATAGGTCTTATATCCCTGGGCACGCGCTAACACAGCCGCTTGTATAGCCGGTTGGGGGTGTGAATTTTGAAATTTAGAGATGTGATTTTGCGTTTTCATACGCTTAAAAGGTACTTTCAACCCTGCTAGTAGCTCTGGCTGGGTTGAAAGTTGCGAGGCCAGCAACAACTGTGTGAATTTCATATCATAACCTCCTTCTTGATTATAGACTTCCCTGAAAAACGGGTTCTGTTTTAGTATGTCTCTTGTTGAGAAACTGTTATTGTATCTTAATTCTATATATAACAATAAATTATGATAGCAATGGGAAGACATTTATGAGGTTGGATTTTAGTCAATATTGTGAACTATGATTGTGAGATCTAGTTATGCAAAAAGATGTAGTTTTTGGACTACTGGTCATAGTACCCGTGGTCTGTAACTGGTATGTTACGTACATTTACAATAGCATAGATAGGGGAGTTTTTTATTGCAAATTCATTGTAATAATATTGCAGGTTGCAATATTCAGGATTGTGATTCTTTGGAAAGTGAGAGCAAATATCCCTTCCTTCTCACCGTGTGAATCAGCGGTGTTTGTCCATCATAAATAACTGCGAGCTTGCTGCGTAACCTGGATATATGGGGTCGGATAATGTTCTTTGCTTCTTGGCTTTCCATATCAGAATACCCTAGCGCAAAATTTGCTAATTCTTGACTGGCGCATATAGTTTCTGCATGTTTTATTAAATATGCTAAAATCAGTGCTTCATTACGTGTCAGTTCTGCTGTCAGTTCTTTTGTCCCTTTTGTTATCCTAATTATACGCTTCTCTTGATCGAGAGTGATATTACCATAGTTTAGGGTCTCTTCTGCTACTAGCTTCTTATATGTGGGTGTGGATAGATTCTGACCTTGGAGGATGCTTAGCGCATCGGTAATGGTGCGCATAAGTTGCTGGCGGTGGATCTGGCGGGTGTATCTTTGCATAACTCCCTTAATAGCGTACACTATATCCTCATTAGAGCAGGGTTTAGGGAGGTAGTCGGCAACCCCGGCACGAAAAAAGTTGAGTGCATTTTCAAGGGTCGGGGAGGGAGCTAAAACCATAATCTGTAAGTCGGAGTCAATAGCGTACATATGCTGCAAAAGTTTAGTATTGGTGGCTTTGTTTTGTGGCAGATTGAGGAGTATAATATCATAGTCAAAAGTTGTCAGCAGATGAAGGGCTGTCTCAATAGAACCAATGCTATCGGTGGGATAACCTTCTATGGTGAGCGCACATGCTAAAGACCGTCTTGTAACAGAGTCTTCATCTACAACCAAAACTCTTACTTGTGATATAGTGTAGGGATTTTCTATAATCAACCTACCAACTCCTGTGAAGCTATTACCCGGCTTTGACTACTCTAAATCTATAAGCCCAGACTTACAAGACCGGACTTACAACCTAAACTCACAAGCCTAAATTTACAAAATTGTCTGATGTGTGAATTTTAGCGTTAATCAAGTATAATATGTTTATTGTCAGCGTCAATTATGGGGTATAGAAGTTAAAAAACTTGCTAGTACTCCTTCAAGGTATGCCCGACGGGGAGTTTGACTTTACATTCGGTTTTTAAATGTTTGGGGGAGTTATTAACTTTGCGTACACGTTTATGGTCTACACTTATAAAGTTAGGCGAATTTTTACTTGCTTTCATAAGTAGTTCAAGCTATAATGGCCATGTCATTATTACATGCTCCGGTTAGAAAGTGGTCATCAATATGAATCAACCAGAAGAACGCCTGAAAATTTTATATATTGACGACACACCTGATGCTCGTCTTTTAGTTAAACGATTGCTTTCTTCCTACTATACCTTTTTAGAAGCTGCTGATGGCCTCGCTGGTATAGACCTCGCGGTAGAAGTAAAACCTGACTTGGTGCTTGTGGATTTGCACATGCCCAAGTTCAGCGGGTATGAGGTAGCCACACGTATTACGGCTCTTTTGCCGGATGTCCCTGTTATCGCACTGACTGCCGATGTAACACAAAATGTCCGGGAGAGAGTCCTTGCTTCTGGCTGTAGTGGGTACATTGCGAAACCTATTGATGTTGATACCTTTGTAACTCAAGTAGATGCTTTCTTGGAAGGGAAACGTGAAGAATTGGAAGATAACAGCTATCGCGAACACTACCAACAACAATTAGTTGCTCAACTTGAGGAAAAGGTCCGTGAACTTAGTGAGGCTCTCAATGAGAATGCCTTGCTAAACCAAGAAAACATACACCTTTTGGAAAATGCACAACGCCGCACTCGTTTGTTAGAGGCCAGTGCGCGGGTGGGTAAAAGTGTTACCTCGATTCTCGATATTAATGATTTGCTTCAGTCTACAGTAGAGATTATCGGTGAGGAATTCGGCTTCTATTATGTAGGTGTCTTCCTCATTGATGAGGAAGGTGAGTGGGCTGAGTTACGGGCGGGATTAGGTGATGCTGGTCGAGCTATGCTCGAAGAAGGCCATAAACTCAAGGTTAATGGCTTATCTATGATTGGTGCCGCTACCGGACGCCGATTAGCACGCATTGCCTTGGATGTAGGTGAGGAAGCTGTTCACTTTAAAAACCCCCATTTGCCCTTGACCCGTTCCGAAATGGCGCTCCCGCTGATTGCCCATGATGATGTTATCGGTGCTATCACAGTCCAGAGCGTTGAGGAAGCGGCATTCAGTCAGGAAGATGTAACCGTCCTCCAGGCGGTGGCTGACCAGTTAGCTGTGGCTATTCATAATGCCCGCTTGGTAACGCAAAATCAGCATTTCCTCAACCAAAGAACGCGCCGCGCCCGGTTATTATCTGCTGCCGCCGAAGTAGGACGTAGTGTAACTTCGATCTTGGACCTTGACAAACTTTTAAATAAAACCGTGGATATTATCTGTGACGCTTACGGCTTCTACTATGCCGGCGTATTCTTGATGGATGAGGGTAACGAATGGGCTGTGTTGCGGGCTGGCCGGGGAAAAGCTGGTAAGGCAATGGTCACGGCTGGCCATAAGCTCAAAATTGGCGGTCTTTCAATGATTGGTATGGCTATCATTGAGCGCCGTGCCCGTATTGCCTTGGATGTAGGCGATGAACCGGTACACTTCAAGAACCCCCATCTGCCCTTAACTCGTTCTGAGATGGCTTTACCATTACTTGTTGGGGATAAGGTTATCGGTGCTGTAACTATCCAGAGTACTGAAGAAGCCGCTTTTAGTGATGATGATATTACTTCTTTACAGTCAATGGCTGATCAGTTAGCCATTGCTATTGATAACGCGCGTCTCTTGCACGACCTTGAGGAAGCCCACTCTGAATTAGTGCGCACGAAAACTTTCGAGGCAATTGCGACGGCAACCGGTGAGGCCATCCATTGGGTGGGGAACAAAGCCGCGCCGATACCGGCCAGCGTACAGCGTGTTAGCGAAGACATTGTGCGGTATATTGTGATGGCAAATTGTTTGGTTGATGTATTACCGGAGGAATTCCAAGAGCATAAATTCGCCCAAATGTTAAGATTTGCATTAGATGATATTACCTCACATGATTTTGGATTTGCAGTCCAGGAAATCCGAGAGACTTTGGAAAGTCGTTCGTTACGACGTTTGCGTCGTGTGCTAAATTTAGAATCTATCTTCGAAGATTTGGATATTATTGATAAGAGTTCGCGTGCTATCTTAAATATCAAAGAGGATTTAATTGGCCCGGCACGCCAGAAGAAGCTGCAAACTATTAATATGCCTGATTTACTCACAGAAACCGTAAAGACAATGGGAATCCCTAAGAACCTTGTCACTTTCGATTTCGCTGCGGATTTGAAGCCCGTTGAGGCTGACCCGGCCCAGTTAAACCGTGTTTTTATTAACCTGATCAAGAATGCGATGGAAGCGATGTACCAGCTTGACAAACCACATCTTAAATTAGCCGTACATTATGACGAAGACCCGCGCTTCATTGTGGCCGATGTTACAGATAGTGGTGTTGGCATTCCTCCTGAAGAGATTGACAAAATCTGGGTAGCATTTTACACTACCAAGGGCGACCGAGGGGGGACTGGACTCGGCTTGCCAGCATGTGCTAAGATTGTTGGGCAACTAGGTGGTAAAATTACCGTGCAGAGCGAAATCGGCGTTGGCACTACATTTAGCATTCATTTACCTGTCACTGATATTGTCGTGGAGAGTGTGGATGCTGAGTAAAGTGACAGTAATAGGCAATTATTATAATTTATAGAAAGGATGTTACGTATGGAAAAGGATATAAGGATTTTACTTGTCGATGATGAACGAAATGTGAGACGCAGTATGGAAAAGACCCTCTTACGTGCAGGGTTTGACGTTGACGTTGCGGAGGACATTAGTGCAGGGCTAGGTCTATTTAAAGAAGTATACACTCAGGAACCGGAAGAGCGCTTTGATATTGCTGTCTTAGACCTCAGCATGCCTAACTTTGAAGGTGTGCAGGACCCCGAGGCCGGCCTTAAGCTCTTGTCCAAGTTGCTGGAGATTGACAACTCCCTGCCCACAATTGTGCTGACAGCTTATGACGATGTCACACGTGCTAAGAAGGCGGTTTCCCTAGGTGCGCGGGCTTACTTTGTAAAAGGTCGTGAGGCGGGATTGATCGAACTTGTAAATGATATTTTGGGACTTTAGCTTAAGTCTTATCATAATATGGGATAAAATTTTTTAAGGAGCGATAGTTATGGAAAAAACATCATTAGCTGAACGTCGCGCCGCGTTGCTACAAGCCGGGGCGCAGGTTAGTCGTAATGTGATTTCAATTCTTGACCCGGATGAATTATTACAAAAAACAGTTGACATTATCTGTGAAGAATTCGGGTTTTATTATGCCGGCGTCTTTCTCCTGGATGAAGAGAAAGAGTGGGCGGTTTTACAATCAGGGCGTGGTGATGCTGGTGCGGCAATGGTTGCGGAGGGGCATAAGCTCCACGTCGGTGGCTTGTCAATGATTGGGGCGGCCACTGGCCGTAACCAGGCATTGATAGCTTTAGATGTAGGTGATGAACCAGTACACTTCAAAAACCCACATTTGCCCTTGACTCGTTCTGAGATGGCGTTGCCGCTCTCGGTGGGTTCTGAAGTTATCGGCGCGCTCACTGTTCAAAGCATTGAAGAAGCGGCCTTCAGCGATGACGATATTACCGCATTGCAAGCAATGGCCGACCAATTGGCTATTGCTATCAATAACGCGCGTCTCTACTCCATGAACCGGATACTACTCTCGCAGACTACCCGCCGTGCCCGTTTGCTAGAAGCGTCTACCCAGGTAGCTAAAGGCATAACTTCAATTCTGGACCTTGATGAACTATTACATGAGACCGTAGACGTTATTTGCGAGGCCTACGGCTTTTATTATGCCGGTGTTTTCTTGTTGGATGAGACCAATGAATGGGCTGTATTGCGTGCTGGTTATGGCGAGGCCGGTTCTCACATGGTGGAGTTAGGCCACCAATTGCGTATTGGTGGCCTCTCAATGATTGGTACTGCAATCGCCGAACGTCACGCGCGTATTGCTTTGGATGTGGGCGATGAACCCGTCCACTTCAAGAATCCCCATTTACCCCTAACCCGTTCTGAGATGGCATTGCCCCTTGTTGTTGGTAATAAAGTTATCGGTGCTGTTACCGTCCAGAGCGTCGAGGAATCTGCTTTCAGTGATGAGGATATCAGCTCATTACAGGCTATGGCCGACCAATTGGCTATCGCCCTTGATAATGCCCGTTTGCTCCGTGAGCTAGAAGCGGCCCACTCTGAACTGGTACGAACTAAGACCTTTGAGGCTTTGGCTACTTCCACAATTGAAGCTATTCACTGGATCGGCAATAAAGCCTTGCCCATGACCGCCAGTGTAGATCGCTTGTGCTCTGATCTGGAAGACCTGCAAGGTGTGGATGAGGAAATCAAAGCCTCAATGCGCGAGGACTTGGCTATGGTCCGTGATAACGCCCAGTTGATAGTCGCAGTTCAAGAGCACTTGATCGGGCCGGCTCGTGACAACAAGCCGCTCCCTGCGATGATTGATGATGTTGTCAAAGACCTACTCGTAAAGATGGAAATCCCGTCTGATATTATCACCTATGAACCGGAAGCCTCCCTGCCACTTGCTGTGGCCGATACTACCCAACTCAGCCGGTCCTTGGGCTATATTTTACAGAATGCTTTGGATGCAACTGAGGGCCAGAAAGACCGTCAAATTAAGGTCGTGGTTGAACCCAGAGAATCTAAAGGACTGTTATACGTAGCGATTAATATCACGAATAATGGGCCTAGCATTCCCGAATCAGAACTGGATAAAATCTGGGCTGCTTTCTACACTACAAAAGGAGCCAAGCACGCCGGCCTGGGCCTTTCGGCCACATTACAGATTATGAAGCAATTGGATGGCCAGGTCGCTGTCAAGAATTTGTCTGATGGTGGTGTGGAGTTCGAGGTATTGGTTCCCGTCATTGATAGTAAGTATGTTGAGGCTACATTGCCGGTTGGGCAGTCAGTTCTCTTAATTGATGACGACGACTCCTGGAGCCGTTTCGTAAGCGCGACATTAATCGAGGCTGGTAATAAGGTAGATTGCTCTCTGGATACCAAAAACTACGCTAAGTATGATTGGGTTTTCGTGGATGATGCTTTGGAATCTGGTGATACAATGAAGGTCTTGTCAGCTCTATCCAAAGCGCAAGTCTCCGACAAAGTTTATGTTTGTGCTTCCAATATGCGAGTTGAGCGGGTGATGGACTTAATGCATTACGGGATTAAGGACGTCTTGCTTAAGCCCTACACGGTTGAAGCATTAGCCAAAATCTTCTCTGATTGATACGCTATACATCGCCTATCAAAAATAAAAAAGGGAGATTGTTAAAATCTCCCTTTTTTATGGAAATCTCTTACTGAGCTTTTATGGCACCCTGTCTATAATCTCTTGTGCCCCGGTATAGGATGCTAATAACTCTCTAAACTGTTGCTTTAGATGGGGAAATTCTGCTTCGGGAATAAAAGCCGCATGGAGTGCATTGCTCAACGCCTGGTAAATGTGTACCTTAGGCAATCCGATAGCTGTAACTGCCACAACATACTCATCGGTCAGTGTCGTATCACTCACGCTGGGATCATCGGTATTGATCGTAGTTCGTAGCCGCAAGCGGAAGAGATCGGCTAGGGGGTGGAGGGATAATCCTTTGACGGCCCCCGTCTGGAGATTGCTGGTAGGGCAAACCTCCAACGCCACTTTTCTCTCGTAAACCATCTGCACGACTTCAGAATTCTCTATCGAGCGGATCCCATGCCCGATACGTTCGGCTTTTAAGAACTCAATTGCACTGCGCACACTATCTGGCCCTACGGCTTCCCCGGCGTGCACTGTAATTTTTACCCCGGCTTTACTGGCCCGGCTAAAAGGTTCGGCGAACAAGTGTGCCGGATAGTGTATTTCATCGCCGGCCAAATCAATCCCGCGGACCATTGGGCCTAAGTAATTAATTGCCAGATCAACGATCTCATTGGCGATATTAATGTTTTCTTCGCGACCGATCTGTAAAATCAAGCAAGTGCGCGTACCGGTTTCTTCTTGGGCCTTTTCCGCAGCCTCAATCACCCATTCTACAACATCTTGTAATGCGAAATTTTGAATGCGGGAGAGTGCAACCGGGTTAAACCGTAATTCCAAATAACGAATATTATCATTGGCCGCATCGCATATCGCTTCCCGTGTTACCCGTTGGACAGCTTCTTTAGAGGTATAAAAACGTCGTAATAACCGGAACTTCTCAAGAAAACGGTGAAAGTCAGGCGGGTCGTCGGTTACCTGAACATATGGACGTAATTGCTCTATATCGTAACTGGGGAGGTCAATCCCATGTTCTAGCGCGATTTCGGCCAATGTATCCAGGCGTAAAGAACCTTCTAAGTGGCGATGCAGATCAATTTTGGGTAAACTGTGTGCCCAATCCCAAATCTCTTTTTTTGTCGTCGGTTGTGCGACTGCTATTTCCAGGTTTCTCAGCATTGGACTTACTCCTTTCGGCTTGTTTGCCAAGAGGGCTGTGATTCGCAAGCTATAGAGGGAGTTGTGCCGGGTAAAAGCACATGGAAAGTGCTCCCTTGGCCTACTTCACTTTCGGCCCAAACCATACCTTTATGAGCCTCGGCTATGCGGCGCACAACAGCTAATCCTATCCCTAATCCCCCAAAACGCCGGGTGGGCGAACTATCTACTTGATAAAAAGTCTCGAAAATATTCTTCAATTGGTTCCTCGGTATACCTATCCCCTGATCTCTAAATGTTAAGTGAACCAATGTCTGTTCGGTCTTTACTCCAATCCAGATATTTCCACCATCAGGGCTGAATTTAATAGCATTATCCAATATATTCGAACATAATTGTATCAGACGTTCTTGATCCCCATAGATCTTTAAATCCGGTACTATAGCCTGCAATTGTATTATAATGCTTTTCTGCGCGGCTTCTTCCTGGTGAATTTCCAATACCTTATCGAGTAATGCTTGCACAACTACTGGTTCATGGTTGAGTTCTGCTGCTGCATATTCATCAACGGCCACAATCTCATTAACAATCTTAATAACTTCCTCCGTCTTTCGTGTGATAAGTTCCATGATTTGTTGACTTTCAGGGGCTGATATGGAAACCGCCTGGTCGCCAAGCAGATCAATATAGCCCTTAATATAGGTTAGCGGAGTGCGTAGTTCATGCGATATATTCTGGACTATCGTATCTTTGGTATTAGTTAGCTCTTTCAACTCCTCATATGCATGATTTAAAGATCGGTTATGTTGGGCCAAATGCTCATAAAGCCGGGCCTTTTCTATGGCCACCGAGGCTTGTGATGCTGCCCCGGCAATCAAACGCTCATCATCCCCACTGAAATTATGTGGGTTGTGGCTTGTTAGTACAAGAACACCGATAATTTCTTCCTGCGAGGATAATAATAGCACCATTATTAATGAACGCACGCTGGCATTAAACTCAAAGGGGAATGATTCTGCTTGCATATCGGTGATATGAATTGGACGGTTCTTTTGGGGTAAGGTATCTATATTTTTATATTCTTTAGGTAACTTAATACACTTTTGCCAGTGTGTGGATTCCCCCACTGCGGCGCGTACTGTGAGTAGCTTCTTATTCTTATCCAATAAAGCTATAAAGCAAGCATCCGGTTCTAAAGCTGCGTAGACTGAGGATGTAATCCCTTGCAATACCGCTTCAAGTTTCATCGGTTGTGCTATAGCCCGTGTAACTTCATACAACGCTGCTAACTCAGTAAGCTGGCGCTTCATCTGCGTATAAAGCTCTCCATTTTCCAGGATAACCGCCAACTGGTTCGCCAGCGTGCTCATTGTCTCAACATCCATAGCATCAAAGATATAGGGATCGATACTGAATAGGTCAAGTACCCCATTTACCTTTTCCCCATTCAGTAGAGGAACAGCTATCTCGGCTTGGGCATGTTCTGCAACCCAGGGTGGTGCCTCACAACGCTCATCATCCTCAATATTATTGGCCAGTAAAGGTCGCTTCTCTTGGGCTGCCAAGATAGGTAACCCGCGTTTAATGATCACATTCGACGTGACGGGGTCACCACCACTGGATGCTTTCAGTGTAAGCGGTGTCCCCATATACAGTGAGACATTAAAAAGTCCGAAGCCTTGTTGTATCAGGCTCACAATGCGCACCAGTAGAGTTTCATGGCGTAGTTTTTCCACCGCGGCTTGGCTAATTCTATTGACTAACATTAGGTAGGTCGCCTTGCGACGCTCTTGAGCGTAAAGCCGGAGCCGCTCAAGTGCCAAAGCAGCCTGGTCAGCTAATAATTGGAGTGAACTATAAGTTTGTTGATCGAGTTCCGTTTCCGTTTGATAACCCAGTAAAATAGCACCATTTGCGTTCTTCTGGACCATCGGCATAGCAATAATAAATTCTATATTACTGAGATATTCGCCCTCTGGGTTTACCGCTCTTTGTAGGATGTGCTTTTGCTTGACAGCTTCGGCTGCGAGGGAATTACGATGGGGCGCTGTGCATAGGGGTCTTCGTGAGCCATTTTCATGCAGTGCCATTCCCAATGTCATACGATTGCTTGTGGCTGCATAAAAATCTACTTCGACAACCGTCGCTTGTGATAATTTCAAGGCTGCCTGGGTCAGGTATTCTAGCATATCCGGTAAGTCATTCGTCCCGGCCATATGTACTAAAGTATCTCGGAGTAGGGCCATATCCTCTGCCCGCCGCCGTTCCGCTGATAGATGTAACTCAGTAATGCGCAGTCGTTCGTGTTCCTGTTCGTAAAGACGCGCATTGTCTACCGCTACGCCGATCTGATTCCCAATCGCAATCAGTAGCGCGACTTCATCTTGGGTAAAACGCCGGGGTTGGTAGCTCATTGCACTAAGGACCCCTAGTACCCGGCCCCGCGCACGCATGGGGGCCATAATCATAGCCTTGACCGGTTCGTCACGGAATGCATCCACAATAATTCGTCGATCTTGGTCCACGTTAGCTGTGGCTACTGGCTTCCCGGTGCGGATTACAATGCCACTCATGCCCTTATCGGCGGGGACGCAGATTCCTTCTTGGACAAAGTTATGTACCTGCCAGCCTTGTTGGGCGCGGAACTGTAACATATTTGTTTGTTCGTTAAGGAGTGTGATAGCCCCGGCTTTAACCTCTAGCGTTGCTAATGTCTGTTCTAAAGCCTTATGTAATACGGCATCTACTGATAGTTGCGTGCTTACTGCCTCAGCCATTACACTGAGGGCATTTAAGGCCCGGTCACGCTGTTGTACTGCTTGTTCAATAGTACTCGGTTCCCCAAGGGCTTGATAAGATTCCTCATCAGCAAGTTGGAGGTTTAAATTCATTGTTCACTTACTATCCAACCCCAGTAAATAAATACGATAACCACATCAATCATAATGCCTAGAGCTACTGGAATGTAAAAGGCAAATAACGCAAATAACGGTGTTAAGAGTGCTGTTGGACGGCCGGCTAATGCGGCATTACACTGTAGAATATAACTGATGGTTCCAATGAAGATTAAGAGCGTCCCTACATTAAACCACTGGTAATAGGGAGGCATCCGGGTTACTTCCCCCATACGTTGGCTAAATCTATGAAATAGCCAACTTATATATACTATAGCCAGAAATAATCCGGCTCCTAAATTGGTAAACAAAATCTCGACATTGCTCATTGATTTGAGCCTCCCATCATACGTTCATGAAGGAAATTACTCAATATCACTAGAATTATCCCCGAAATAGCCAGGAGTATGCCAGCTACTGGATCCCCCATCATATTAGGCCAGGCGTCATCTACTGGAATTCTTAACAGATATCGCACACCGCTGATCCCGGTGCAAACAATTGTCACCAGGTATAGTTGGTATCCGGTGCGTTTCCCTGATGTGTGTTCAAAAAAGCGCGCGATACCTAATAGGAATAATTCCAAGATAATTATTCCTGCCCAGATAATCGCTGCCAGGATAAGGTGTATTGTCATCATAGGGATATTTACCGTTTTACAAAGGCCTTAATAAAGGACTCTGCCATTCGCGTCGGGGCACCACTGAGTATGCCCTCTTGTCCCTCGAATGGTTTGCCGACTTCCATACCCTGTGCCCCAATATCAAATTGGAAGATGCGTGTATCGTGGGCACTGCCGCGTATCTTCATTACAATAATGGCGCGGTTTACGGTGCTATCAATCTCCACATAACGTAGTGTGATATATGAATCCACTACAAAAGAAAGACCCGAATCTAATTCTTCCTCTGTGTCACTTTCTCCCCATAAGTAGGAACTCTCACGAGTTAACATCGTTGTCAGCCCTTTGCGTTTCAGCGAATTCAAGAAGCTGTAGATCAAATTTCGCAGTACTACCGGGTCTTCGCTCATCCGTTCAAACTGTGAGATACTATCCACCAAAATGCGCTTGGCGTGAATCGCATCAATCATTTTCTCTATCGTGCCGTTGACCCGTTCCAGGTCGGCTTTGCTTACCTCCGGGCTACTCATTATGACCCGTAGCAGTCCCTCGCGTTCCAATTTCTTGAAATCCCAGCCATAGGTGGCTGCATCTCGGTAATACTGTTGGGGGAATTCCTCGAAAGTGAGAATAATACCAGGTTCCCCTTTTTGCGTACCTTCGTAGATAAACTGCATGCCTAAGGTGCTCTTTCCGCAACCGGGGGCACCTTCCACCAAGTTTGATGTCTGGGGTAATAGACCGCCATTCAACATTTTGTCTAACCCTGGAACACCTGTGTTTACGCGCTGGTTCATCAGTTATTCCTCCCTTATTGTTGCTTGCGAAATCATTATATTTTCTACCCCTGCCCTACGCTTTCATCCCTTTGAGTAAATGGAAAATAATCTTGGGGCGAAATTTAGGGTCGTTACTGGCTTGAATAAAATCTGCTATTTGTTGGCGAACTTTGGGGTCAGAACTGAGGGCGTAAACGGCCATCCTTCCTACTTTGTTCTCTTCCAGTAATCCATGTGTCGCTAACTCGGCAAGTTCGCCTTGTACCGCACCGGGGGAGCGGCCTGTATACCGGGCGATGTTTTCGACGCTATCTATAGTATGTGGATTCTCATAGAAAAAGCGTATTAAATCCCACTTAACAAACGAATCCACATTATCCTTGATAAAAACTATCAAGTCTTCTTGCATATCGTCCATCATTCGAGCTATCAAGTCGTTTTTTGTGTTCATTCATTTCCTCCCCGCCAGAGGTTATTGGTTATAGAGATTATATAGCTAGTGACCAGTACTCTTTTAAGTACTCGTACTCTTTCAAGTTTTAGATGACGGGTCAAAGATAGACTACATATGTAATCAAATTTACCCATCAATTATATCTTGAAGGAGTACGAGTGATATAACATAAAGGACACGTCATAAATCTATTATAGTTTATGAATCCCCTTTTTTGTAGTGTATCTTTCCTTCCTTCTTGTCTTGCCGCATATGACAGTCTTTATACTTCTTGCCGCTGCCACACCAGCACAGGTCGTTACGTCCTAACTTCGTGCCCCCGCTTCCTGGTTGTTTCTGTGGTGTCTGGGTAGCCGTGGCACTACCGCCAGATGTATGCAGTTGTGGTTGTCGCGGTGTAAATACCGGTCTCCGGGGGCGCGCGTTCCGTTTTTGCTGTTGAGAGACCATAAAGACACTGCGAGCAATCTCACTCTGTACAGAGTTTAACATATCTTGGTAAATGTCAAAAGCTTCTTTCTGGTAAGCCACTAATGGTTTCTGCTGTCCTACCGCCCGCAACCCGATACCCTCTCGGAGCATATCTAACGTGGTCAGATGCCGCACCCAATGGCGGTCCAATTTTCCTAACATGAGTCTCCGGTCTCGGTATAGCCGGTGAATTTCCGCCACTATGTCTAATGCTTGTTCCTCTTCTGTCTCGGCCAATCTACGCAATGGCTGTTCTCTTATCTTGTTAACGGCATCTTCGTCCAGTTCACTTTCTATGCGCTTAGCCATCATCCTGAGAATTGTATGCTCGCTCTCCTGGAGCCTTTTTAACGAAGCCTCTTCCCGTAAGCCCCTGTAGAACTCTTCTCCTAGTTGGCGATTCAGTTGATAGTAAGTTTTATCCGCCCACTCATAACACTGTGCTACAATCTCTTCTGCGGACATCTTCCGGAAATGTTCTGCTTCCACATTGCGTGGTATCGGCGTAAACTTACGTAACTCAGCCAGCATAAGTTCGATATTCCAATCTTCTTCATAGCCGGCTGTATAAGATTGTATGACCTGTCGGATTTCACTCTCTACAATATCCAATAGGTCATCATGCAGGTCATCGCGGCTTAAAATCTTGCGCCGTTCAGCATATACAACTTCACGTTGTTTATTAACAACATTGTCGTACTCCAGTACGTGCTTACGAATATCAAAGTTGTAGCCTTCCACACGTTCTTGGATAGACTCAATAACCTTCCCTACAATATTAAACTCCAAGGGGAACTCATCTAATCCGGCCCGGTCCATCCACGGCTTTAATCGCTCGCCGCCAAAGCGCCGCATAAGCTCATCTTCCAGGGAGACATAAAAACGGCTGGATCCAGGATCACCCTGGCGACCGGCACGACCTCGTAACTGGTTATCAATACGTCGCGCCTCATGTCGCTCGGTCCCGATTACGTGTAGCCCACCTAGCTGGTAGACTGTCTCGCGGTCGGCTTCACACTCTTTTACTTTTTTATACAATACCTCGGCCCATCGTTCTGGGTACTTCTGTGTCGGGTCTTCTCCGCGTTTACTGGCTTTAAGGACTTCTTCCCATTCTGTGGCACTGATTAAGGTTAGGTCTTCCCCTTCCTTACGGAGTTGTTCGCGGGCTAGTCCTTCAGGATTACCCCCCAGGAGAATATCCACACCACGCCCGGCCATATTAGTGGCAATCGTTACCGTTCCTGGCCGCCCGGCCTGGGCAATAAAAACAGCCTCTTGGGCGTGGTACTTTGCATTAAGTACATTATGGGGGATCTTGTGTTTCTTCAGTTCCCGTGCTAAGAATTCTGAGGTCTCAATCGCTGTCGTACCAACTAACACCGGCCGTCCGGCATTATACACAGCCTCAATTTCTTGGATCACCGCCTTGAATTTAGCTTTCTCAGATTTATAAATCTGGTCCGTTAAATCCAGCCGGCGATAGAAATATGCTTCTTCAGCAGCGCCTTTGTAAATAGTGACATTGGGTGTGGTTACCCCAATTGTAAGTTCGGGTGTTGTATTATTGAGTGCGCCGGCAAACTCTACCCGGGTTTCCGTGACCGGAATCGTCTGCTCTTCCAAGTCCCCGTACTTTGCCCGGTATTCCACATTAGTCGGTAGAATAATTACATCCAGCCCATAAATTTTCCGCAGTTCCTCTTCTTCAGTTGCGGCTGTCCCCGTCATTCCCCCTAATTTATCGTACATACGGAAGAAATTCTGGAACGTAATCGTCGCGTAAGTCAGAGATTCCCGGCGTATTTCCACCCGTTCTTTGGCTTCGATAGCTTGGTGTAAGCCCTCGGAGTACCGCCGTCCATGCATCAGACGCCCTGTGAACTCGTCCACAATAATAATCTCGCCATCACGGACCACATACTTCTTATCCCGCTCGAAGAACTCCTTGGCCCGTAGCGCATTATCCAGATATGGCAAAATCTCGGCATGTGCAGGGTCATAAATACTTTCGCCCTCTGGTATGCCCACCATACTCTCAACTTTGGCGTTTCCCTCTTCGGTTAACATCACCACCTGTGAGCGTACATCGACCTCATAATCCACTTCCGGTTGGAGTAGCTTCACCCAACTCGCGGCTTTCTTATAATACTCTGCTGGCTCATCTGCCGGCCCGGAGATAATCAGGGGGGTGCGGGCTTCATCAATGAGAATACTGTCTACCTCGTCGATGATCGCGTAGTTTAGCTCCCGCTGTGTGGCATCTTCCAAGTCCATAACCATATTATCCCGCAGATAATCAAACCCGAATTCGTTATTTGTACCGTAGGTGATGTTGGCTTGGTAAGCGGCCCGGCGTGTTATAGGTTGCAGGTTTTGGTAACGGTCATCTTCTGAGCTATAACTGGGGTTGTACAGGAAAGACCCCTCATCCGGTCGCCCGCCTGTAGATTGAATGACACTGACACTGACGCCCAGCGCTGCATAAATAGGCCCCATCCATTGCACACCAAACTTTGCCAAGTAGTCGTTAGGGGTCACCAGGTGGGCACCCTTATCCTCTAACGCATTTAAATATAAGGGGAGTGTTGCGACCAAAGTCTTACCTTCACCGGTGCGCATCTCCACGACCTGGCCTTGGTGCAATATCATCCCGCCGATTAACTGCACATCATAATGACGTAACCCAATAGTTCGTCGTCCTGCCTCTCTGACAGCCGCAAACGCCTCTGGTAATAAATCGTCCAGAGTTTCTTGATGGTTCAACCTTTCACGGAATTCGGTTGTTTTTGCCCGTAATTCATCATCAGAAAGTCGCTGGAACTCAGGTTCCAGCGCATTAATTTTTATAACTACTTTTTGAAGTTGTGAGATAGTCCTTGAGTTTGCGTCGCCAAAGATGCGTTTGAAAAGGCTTTTTGCCATTCCACGCTCCTAAAATGAATTTGTTGTTATTATACCATAGGGAGTTAGCGAGGCAATATTTTTTCAAAATTCTTAAACTGAGTGCGGGCCGTACATATGTGGGATATCAATTATACCTCCATGACTTGGCTCCCCGGTGAGGGGGAGTCCGGGGAGCCATTAGCCAAGGAAAGGAGGAGAGGTACGAATGGTTTTTAAAACCATTTGAACCTCAGTGATTTTAATTTAATCATATCCACTTTTTTACCTAAAGCTAGTGATGAATGACTAAACATACTGTGATGACCGTCAACTATGTTAAATATAAAAAAGGACAGTGTTTGGCACTGTCCTTTTTTGAGACCCAACAAAAAAATACTAATCTTGGCTTACAACTTCCACGATCTGGCTAAAAACCTGAGGATCGTTTACGGCTATATCTGCCAACATCTTGCGGTCAAGGGCAACATTTGCCTGCTTGAGAGCATGAATTAAACGACTATAAGAAAGTCCATTGAGCCGGGCCGCCGCATTAATACGGGTAACCCATAGCCGACGTATATCACGTTTCTTGTTACGGCGGTCACGGTAGGCATACATCATGGACTTCATCCATGCCTCGTTGGCTCGCCGGAACAGCTTATGGCGCGTCCCATAAAAACCCTTAGTTTGCTTGAGTGTCTTCTTATGGCGACGGCGTGTTACGGTTCCACCTTTAACTCTCACTATACACCTCTATAAATAAATTTACTTTGATTTCGCTTTAAGATAGGGGGCCAAACGCTCGACACGAGCCTTGGTTCCACTCCCCTGGACTTCGAACATTTCATCATACATAGCGCGTACCTGGCGTGGCTTGCGACGACGGAAGTGGCTCTTACCTTGCTTGGTGCGCATTAACTTGCCCTTGCCTCCCTGGGAGAGGCGGAAACGCTTTGATGTGGGCTTATGAGTCTTTATCTTTGGCACTTTATTCCTCCACTTGATTCTTCTGCTTTATTTCTTCTTAGGTGCTAATAACATTAGCATGGTCCTACCATCTAACTTTGGAGCTTGCTCAATATCAGCTACATCGGTTAGTTCCTCGGCAATCTCTCGGAGTTGATCCATAGCTACTTCAGGGTAAGTAATCTCTCTTCCCCGGAAACGAATCCGCACTTTGACCTTTATACCACTTTCTAGCCATCTACGGGCATTCTTTACCTTGAACCCGGCATGGTGTTCGGTGGTTTTGGGTCTTAGTCGTATTTCCTTAACCTCGATTTGCTTTTGTGATTTGCGTGCCTCACGTTCTTTTTTGGATTGTTCATACATAAACTTACCAAAATCAAGGATACGTGCTACTGGAGGGTCTGCATTGGGTGCAACCTCTACCAAATCCAATTCCGCTTCTATTGCAATTTGCAATGCTTCTCGTGTTGGTAAAACCCCTAAGTTCTCCCCGTTAGCATCAATAACCCGCAATTCACGAGCGCGAATAGCCTTATTAATACGATATTTTGACTGATTAGAGTCACTTCTGCTCCTAACGATGGCTGGCCCCCTTTTTGAAATTCAATGAAATTGTGATTTTTAGGTGGTTCAATCTACCACCTATACACCCCGTAATCATAACACGATTGCATAGGTCTGTCAACTCAGCTTTTACATTTTAACGCCTAATACGTTAGGCGGTTTGTCCCCGTTATTGGCTCTGTCGGTGCCGGTGTAGGGGCTTCCGTTGTCGGTGATGGTGTTATCTCAATGGGCACCAGTGTCGGCGGTTCGGTAGGTATCGGACTTGGCTCTTCTGTTCCGGGTGGTTCCGGGGTGGGTGTCAATGTCGGTGGTGAGATCGTCGGTGGCAATGTGTTAGTTGGTGGCACCACTGTAGGGATTAAGGTTGGTGTATCCGTCGGCAGTATAATCGTCGGTATCGGTGTATCCGTCGGTATTAAGGTCTCCGTAACCTCCGGCGTTGGTGTCGGTGTTGGTTCTGCCAGCGCAAAAGTAATCTTCTGCTCAAACTGTGCGCCCCGTTGATTAAACGCTACTACCCGTATCGTATAAACCCCAGGCTCTTGTCCTCTGGCATCCCATAATCCCAGTAACCCTTTGCGTACAAGTGCCTCGTGTGGTCCACTGACCCAGCCCCAACCTTGCGGATTATTACCAAGTCCATAAGTGATCTCATAATGGTCGAAATCCGGGATATCGACCGTACCGCGAATTTCCACTATATCGGCAGCAACAGCTTCCCCAGGTAAAGGCTTGGTAATCTGTACCTTGGCCTCAGAAAACCCTTCGGCGCAATACTCGGCAGGTGCGATCTCATATCCATTTTGCATTGCCCACTGTTCCAACCACTTGCGACCGTCAGGGTCCGTCACACTCTCCAAAACGATCATTATCTTCTCCACGATGTTCGTGGTACATATCTCATTGGCACGTAAGCCGCTGTTCCCGTCTATCTGTACCAGTTGGAACCAGCCATGTTCTGTGTCCAAGGGTGGTTGTTCTCTGTAGAAGATATCGGAGCGTTTCTCCGGACAGTAAGGTGAGGCTTCAACCCCGGAGGGGGAGCACACTTCGCGCGCCACTATTCCTTGGGGTTCCGGGAACGGATGTGCTGGAATCCCCTCGTGTGCTCTGCGCATAAAGGCGTTCCAGATGGGCGCCGCACCACTGCTTCCCCCCACGTTAAACATCGGTGAATTATCATTATTTCCGACCCACACCACCGCCGCTATATCCGGCGTGTAGCCCGCTGTCCAGGCATCCCGGTTGTCATTGGTCGTCCCCGTCTTGGCTGCCACCGGGCGATCTGGCAATTCCAGGATACTGGGACAATTGAAAACCTCGCACCGGGCTTGTGTATCGGCCAGTATATTCGTGATAAGATAAGCGTGTTGAGGTTTTACAACCTGTTCTCCCTTACGATCCCGGTAATCCAAAATGATATTTCCCTGGTTGTCCTCAATCCATGAGATAGGATTGGGTTCAAGATATTCTCCCCCGTTGCCTAGTGTCGCATATGCGGCCGCTAGTTCCACGGGCTTCATTTCGCCCCCCCCAAGTGTTAGTGCCAGTCCATAAAGCGGGCGTGTGTCATAAGGATAGTCAGGGCATTCAAGCTGTGGACTCACTAGCGATGTCGCTCCCAGGCGGTCGGCCATCTCCAGCAATCCGTTTACCGTCACAAATTCCAGCGTCTTAACCGCCGGGATATTCAAAGAGTTCGCCAACGCGCGGCGGATTGATGTCGGTCCCCGAAACGTACCGTCATAATTGACCGGCTGGTAAATATTCCCCGCGGTATCGGTATAGGTTTTCGGTAGATCCCATACCACAGTAGAAGGATTCCAACCCTTCTCAAATGCAGTCAGATAAGTTAAAGGCTTAATGGCCGAACCTGGCTGCCGGCACCGTTGGGTGAGATTAACTTGACCGTCAATCAGCTCACTGTAGAAATCGGCACTGCCCACCATAGCCAGGATATTGCCTGTGGCTGGTTCCAGTGCGATAAGCGCGCCGTTAGATACATTGAGATTTGCCAGGGCATTCACGCCGTTAGCTATTTCCTCCTCCGCAATACTTTGCATACGCGGATCAAGGGTTGTGTGGATGCGCAGTCCACTTCCCTGGTAGAGCATATCAGCCCCTAAATTCTTCTCCACCCATTGGCGCACATACATAACGAAGTGGGGGGCCGGTATCTCGTTGCCATAAATAGGCGTAAAGGGATAGGCATCCATTTCAGCCGCGGCGGCATCAGCCTGCTCTTGGGAGATATACCCATCTTCCACCATCAAGCCTAATACCGTTTTCTGGCGTTTAAGTGCCGCATCGTGTCCGCCCCCATAAGGGTCATACAACGTTGGTGCCTGGGGGATACCGGCCAGGAATGCGGCCTGTCCTAAGCTCAAGTTAGAGGCTGAGGTGCCGAAATAAGTCCGGGCCGCAGCATCAATACCATAAGCCAGATTGCCATAGTTATTATTATTTAGATAGATCTCTAAGATTTCGTCTTTGCTATATTTGCGCGTTAACTCTGCCGCGAGGATAATTTCCTTAATCTTACGGCTGGCGGAGATCTCTGTGCGCTCTTCTGGTAACAGAATATTCCGGGCGACCTGTTGTGTAATTGTACTGGCCCCGGAGACAATCTCGCGCTCTTGCAAGGCGTAATAGATAGCGCGGATAATAGCAATAGGGTCAAATCCCCCGTGGGTATAGAAATTGCGATCCTCCGTAGCCACAGTGGCATATTGTAAATTTTTGGCAATTTGCTCAATGCCTACATAGGTGCGTTTACCTGTAGTGGGATCGATAATCTCATATAATAAACGTTTATCCCGGTCATAAATCTGGCTGCTGGCGAAAGTTGGCTCACGGGCGCGCAACTCGTCAGGTGAGGGTAGCTGGCTCGCCATAATAACATAGCCGATCATAGCCGCTACTAATCCCACAAAGAATAGCCCGATACCTCCTAATGTTACCCACAATAACAACGTCGCCCCACTCCCCTTTCCGTTACCTTCCGGTCCTTTTAATGCCGGTTCCTGTCTCCTGGGTCGTGCCGGAGGCTGTCTCGGCGGAGGTGCTGCCTGCCGTGGTTGCTGTTGTACTCTGGCTGCCGGCAACGTTTGCGTGGGGACCCGTTGCGGCTGCTTTTGCTGTAGCGGTACTTGCTGTGTTGGTTCCCACTGTCCGGCATTCTGAGGTGGTTGCGGTGGATATTGCTGTCTCTGTGCTGTTGTCGGTTGGCTGTCTGGGCGTTGTTGTGATGCCGGTGGCCATTGTTGTTGCGGGGTAGGTTGGTAAGGGGGTAGTCGTTGTGGCCGTCCTGACGTCGCCTTCTGTGTCTTGGGTTGTTGCCCTGGTGTAGTATCTGTTGGCTGGGGGGGGACATCAAATCTGCGTGTGGGTTCTGCCGGTGGGGGCGTTTGCTCTGTAGGCGATGGCTGCGGTTGTGGTTTAGGTTGCACCGGGATACGTACCGTAGGCTCGGCCGGCTTTACCTGCTGCACCGGGATACGCATTGTCGGCTCTCCCCCGGCAAACTCATCCCATTCAGGCGATTCCGTCGGCTGTGGTTTTAACTCCGCTGCTTGCCACTGCGCGCGCTGCTTTTGTTGGTCCTCGGGTTTCTCACCCTGGTTATTATGAGTTTTTTTCGGTTCCTCAGGCATATTGCCTCCTGTATTTGTTTAAGTAGTTCCCAAATCTAAAAGTTTCCAATGGTTCTCGCGGTCTGCCGGCTGCGCACCAATAATGTCCAAGTCCCTTTTTGCACCGTCTCGTCACGTTGGTTCAGTATTTTTACGTTAAATGTTACCAGTCCCCCGGCATAGCCGGGCATCTCTCGCTTGCGCAGTACTTCCAAGTGTACCCGGATGGCATCCCCGATTTTCACCGGCCCTCTATATTTCCATTCCAGTCCGGTAAATGCCTCCACACTCCCTGATGAAAAGCCCATACTATTTGCCAACCCCGTGGCAATAGATAGCACCAGTAATCCATGAGCAATACGCTCTCCAAATGGCGTCGTTGCAGCAAACTCCTCATCAGTGTGGAGTGGATTATAATCACCTGATAGTTCGGCAAAGGTACTAATATCTGCTGCTGTGATTTCCCGTGTCCCGGTCTCAATACTGGTACCGGTTTCCAAATCCTCAAAATAACGTTGTTCTTCCATTAAATACTATGTCAACTCCGCTAATATTCTGGGTGCATTTCCCGGCATCTAAAAAGCGTTATATTAGTTGGCTTACAGTCTGCTGGTTATGCACCTATAAATCCTATGATCTTAAGTGTGAGCCCCATCCAACAGCCTCTCAAATAACGCTTCGTAATCTTTTACTGTGCGCTCTGTTGAGAAACGTTCCATAATCTCTTCCCGTGGCCGGATGTAGGTAGCCCGATTCTTTAAGACCTTGAGAATAGATTCTGCCAGTCCTTCCGAGTCACCGATAGGGGCTACTTCTCCCATTCCGGTTTGGAGTACCGGTTGGCGTACCCCTGGTAGATTGCTGGCAACACTGGGGACCCCGTTCATCATCGCCTCAATTTGCACCAGGCCGAAAGACTCGGTGGAATTCAAGCTCGGAACCACGATAACATCTAAGTTGGGATAAAAGGCTGCCATTTGCACCGGGTCCAGCACTCCGAGGAATTTCCATTGCCCGGCCCGTTCGTACCGGCGGATTAGTGGGTCCAAACGTTGTGCATAGGCTTGCTCGCTTAGTACATCTTTATATTGCCCGGCGAAGAGAATCTTAGCATTGGGATAAACTTCCAAAATCTTCGGAAAAGCTTCCAGCAATACCTCGACCCCTTTTTCCGCTGCCAACCGGGCGGCCATACCAATAATTGGGCTTTTATTATCTGGGTTATGCATCTTTGCAAAAGCAGCTACACCTGACGGAGTGCTCTCCGGTAGTTCGATAGGTGGGGGGATGACCTCTAGTTTGCTTGCAAACTGCTGCAAGAAGGGTGAACTATCCGCGAAGTCTTGGGTGTAGGCCACCACTTTATGGCTGAAACGTCCCGCCAACTTATTCATTTCCAGAATCTCGTCGTTGACCACACGGTTAAATGCGCCTGAGGGTAATTTAAGGTCGCAGTGATAGGTCAGAACTGTGGGCTTTTTGAGTAATCGCCCGCGCAGAGCGACCCCTGCCGCGTCAAATTGAGGGAGATGGAGGCTGAGGACATCCGCTTGTAAGACGTGTTTCCAGGCCAGGAAGCCAAACGTGGGCATAATCACGCCCTTACTGATACGAAAGAGCACCGGAGCGCGTACAATTTCTACGCCATTTAACGTTTCCCTGGCTGCCAGGGACCTGGAATATCGCGAAGTGAGCACCGTTACTTGATGCCCCCGCGCGGCTAATCCCCGTGCCAGTCGTTCTGCATAAATAGTCAATCCGCTTGTGTGCGGACGGTAGTAAGTCAATACAACAAGAACACGCATTATTATTATTTACTCCTTAATCTCACTCCCGGAAATTTCTCCGCTTGTTGGGAAGTTGTTTTTTGGCAGGTAGATGTTAGTCTACTGCTCAAACAACGCCCGGTTTTCAACTACCCAATTATATAATCTTGTGATACCTTCTTCTACGCTTACCTGGGGCTGCCAATTCAAATCCCGGGCCGCCTTGCGGATATCAGAAACGTAGATGCGTTGGTCACCGGGTCGCCAGTCTCCTTTGTCGGTCGGGATGGGGTGTCCTGTCAGCTTCTCTAAAAGGGGTTGGAACTCTTTCCAGACCGATAGTTGGTTATCTACACCCCCGCCGACATTATAGACCTGACCGGTCACATGCCCTATATTGGCCAGCGCGGCATCATAGGCGTTGAGCAAGTCATCAATATATAGCAAGTCACGTACCTGCTTCCCATCGCCATAGATTGTAATCGGCTTACCCAGGACGGCGGCGATAATAAACCACGCTACCCAGCCCTGCGCCTCGAACCCGAATTGCCGGGGGCCATAGATACAACTTTGGCGGAACACCACCGTCGGCAAGCTGTAAATGCGGGCATAATCCCGCGTATACTGGTCACCGGTGCCTTTTGAGCAGCCATAAGGCGAGTGGAAATCTAGGGAATAGCACTCGGAAATTCCATGTACATAATCGCGATATGCGTATCGGGTCTCCCGCTCCTGAATAATCAGGCCTTCCATACCGCCATACACTTTGTTGGTTGAGGCATACAGGATGGCCGGATAGCGGCCTGAGAGCCGGGCGGCTTCCAATACATTAAAAGTCCCTAGCGCATTGACCTCGAAATCCTCCCTGGGATGTAGCACCGAGGTGGTAACCGCAACCTGTGAGGCCAGGTGGACGACAATATCAATATCGCGCATCGTTGCCGTAAGTAACGCCGCATCGCGTACATCCCCCTGGATAAATGTGAAGGCTCCTGTGTCAAAAGTCGCGTTCAACCATTCTAGGTTCCGTATCGTTCCCTTGCGGGAGAGATTATCGTAAATTGTGACGTGCTCGCCACGGCTTAACAGTCTATGGACGTAGTTGCTTCCAATGAAGCCCGCGCCGCCGGTGATTAAGTAATGCATAAGCTATAACCTCCGTGATGGATGATTTAGGGCTAAAAGGTATAACTTCCGGCATCGTTGCAGGAAATTATACCTTTACAAAACTTCAGGGTTAAATAATTCATTTCTTATTCGGATTTTGTCTCCTGGCTGGTACTGACAAGGCTCTTAAGCGAGATCCCCCATACCATCAGCGCCACTGTTCCCATACTCACCCCCATCAGATACGAGACACCATGAGCGAGGATTGCATAAGTTACGGCTAGGGGATTCGAGACATTGAATCGGGGTAGGGTCAGTGCCCAGGTAGCGGCTGCATGGTAGCCGCCGATACCTCCCTGACTAGGTACTGCCATACCCAACGCTGTCGCCCAGGTAACTACCAGTGCAGCTAATAAAGGTTGTGCCGGCATAGCCTCGTGGAGGAGGGCATATTGGAGTGTGATATAGTTTAACACAACACAGCTCCAAATACCTAGCGACAATAGGAACAGGCTAAGTCCTTTTTGTGGGGAACGCAGAGCCTGGAGACCTTCTAAAATACCACGCAGGGGATTGAGCCAGCGCTCTGGGTCGCCCAGGGGTAAGAACTCGATGATCTTCCGGGCCAGCTCCTCGGTCTTCTCCGGGAAGCGGGCCATTAATGTCAGCACAATCAACAGGACTAACGCTACCGCGCCGCTAACCAGACCGGCGATCACCGAATTTCCTACCGCGATGAAGGGCAGGGTGATCACCAGGAAAATAACCACTGTCAACAGGTCCAGCGTGCGCTCGATCACTACCGTCGAAAGTGCGGCCATCACGGTGACCTTGCTGCGCATACTGGCAGCCACTGCCCGTGCCGGATCCCCTAGTCTAAGGGGCATAATATCGCTGACCAGGTATCCAATACAAATTAGCCCAAAAGCATCTTTAACAGATACTTCCTCGTTAAGCAAAATCCGCCAACGATAGGCGCGGAAGACAAAACTCCCTACCATACAACCTACCGTCAGTGCGACCCAAATCCACTTCGCCTGCTGTATAGCCGTCCCAACCTCACTTAACTTCACATTGCGCATTGCAAAATACAACCCTGCAATGCTGATGACCAGAGCCAGGATAATCTGTAAGCCTTTGTTTTTCATAAGGCAAATTATACCATAGGGCTGTCTGAATGTGGATTCCAAAACCGGGACTTGACAAAGTATGGGGGTATCTTGCTCGTTAGTGTTTTCTTGATTTAAAAGGTTAAATGAGTTCATTGTCAATATTTGTGTTTTCGCTTATAATGAAGTTGAAATCAGTAGGAGAATTAAGTTAGATGAATGTAGTTATCCAACCTGAGTATGTTCTTGCTAAGTATCCAAACAAAGTAATTACACCACTAAAACTTCAAAAATTGTTATATTATGTTAAGGTTTGGAGCTTGATAGCAGGTAAACCATTATATGCGGGCCAGTTTCACCGCTGGTCTTATGGCCCTGTGGATCAAGTTGTGTACCATAATTATAAAGTTTATGGGCAGGGTCCCATTCCTGTACCTTCAAATCCTCCAATTATTATTGATAGCGAAGCAAAGGCATTGGCAGATTTTATCTTGGAAGCCTACATAATTTTTTCTGCATATGATTTGAGTGCAATGACCCACCGAGAACAACCGTGGCAGAATACTCCAAATGGTGAGATAATTAGCGATACAGTCATTTTGGATTATTATTGTAATCATCCTTTCGCTCGCAATTTTAACCCCTTTGATCCCGATGGAAAACCTTTTTATGCTGTGCAAAGTGATGCTTGGCATGCTTTTACAATGGATATGGTCAAAGAAGAAGCTGAACAATACCATAGTTATGAATCTTATTCAGAGTATAAGCAACAAGTAAAAGCTGCACAGAAGGATGTGCAGCAAATCTTTGATAAACTTGTCTAGTCGTGAGTGCTGAATTAACGCATCTTGTAAAATTAATGCAGGCTTTTCCTGTTCCTAATGCTCCTTCGCCACAAAAAGCTCAACAAATTCTAAGAGATCGTTATTTGGTTCTTAAAACGAAGAACTTTGATGATTTACCTGAGATAAGACAGTCTTCTCAGTTTCCTGATTTGTTCTTTAATCTGACTTTATTTTCACATCATGCATTGTATTTCGGTATATTGTCTAATGCTGGCCAATTTCGTGATCCTAATGATAATCTTAATGGTAATGTGTGGTTTGGTCGTTCCCCTGACGCAGGTGCTCCGCGCTATCAAGGTATTTCGTCTTTATCTTTAGAAGATGAATTGAAGTTAATATACGAATTATTTAGTCGTGTTGATGCTGATCCTATAGCAAGCGTAGCACGTTTCTACCAGCGTTTTGTACAAATTCATCCTTTTTATGATGCGAATGGTCGTATTGGAAGATTATTGGTCCATTGGTATCTGGATTACTATAAGTATCATATGCAATGGGCTGATTTCAGCCAAAGTACAAAGTGGTTAAAAAAGTTAAATGCTTGTCATAACCGGTATGGTCAATCTAATTATGAAGAGTATCTGGGTTATTTTGTGAATTATATGCGTTGTTATGTTAGTGCTAAAGTAGATTATGAATTACAAGAACCAAATGATTAATCAGTATTGCTCCTCTAACAAAACAGGCTACACTTATCCCTCATATATATAATCTGTAGGAGGCAAAATGCTTTTAGCCATTGACATAGGTAACACCAACATCGTTTTTGGTATTCATGACGGCAGCGGCTGGCTTCACCATTGGCGTATACGTACCGTCCGCGAGAAGATGCCCGATGAATACGGCGCGCTCTTTCGCATGTTCTTACGTGAGGCCGGACTCGCAATGGATGTCTTTGACCAGGTTGTTCTTAGCAGCGTCGTCCCCCCGCTCACCGGACGCATCCAGCAGATGCTCGCAGACCAGACCGGTCATAGTCCCCTGATCGTCAGCTACAAAATCAACACCGGCCTTAAATTTAATGTGGGGAATCCAGCCGAAGTCGGCGCAGACTTGATCGCCGACGCCGTGGCTGCGTATGAATGCTTCCATTCAGCCGCCATCGTCGTGGACTTTGGCACGGCCACTACTTTCACCGCCATCTCCAAGGATGCCGAATTTTTGGGCGTTGCCATTGCTCCTGGTATCAATCTGGCCGCCTCTGCATTAGCCAGTGGGGCTGCTCAATTGCCGCATATCCGCCTGGAACCGCCCCCCCATGCTATTGGTACTGATACTATCGAGGCCATCCAATCCGGTATCGTCCTGGGTTATGTTGGCTTGGTTGAGGGGATGTTACGCCGTTTCCAGGCCGAAATCGGCGGCGAGGTCAACGCTATCGCTACCGGTGGCCTCTCCCGTCTTGTCGCCCCCTTAACCGGTAAATTCACCGCAGTTGATGAGTGGCTTACCCTAGAAGGAATCCGCCTTATTGCACTCCGCAACCGCTGAGCAGAAAACCCGGTTTCAGCATTACAAATATGTCTTAGTCCCGGCAGTTTTGCTCCTGGGTGCTCTTGTTCATGTTGGCTGGTTGGCCCGCTTTCCTACTGATCCTCTTGGCCCGGTGGATGCTGAGGGTTTTCATCTCCTGGCCGTAAACATGCTTAATGGTGACGGCTTCGCCATTGGGTGGGAGCCGCCATTCTGCCCCACTGCCATCCGTCCACCGCTTTACCCGTTTCTCATTGCCGGATGTTACAAACTCCTTGGCCCTAATCCACAGCTCATCGTCCTAGGCCAGATATTGCTGGAAACTCTCACGACGGCTCTGGTTATTCGCTTGACTTCTTCAATAACCGGCCTGCGTATTGGCCTGCTGGCCGGCTTGTTGTATGCTATCAACGGCACGACGCAGCGCTATACCGGCTATCTGTTTGCCGAGACCTTGCTTCTTATACTTATAACTGCCTCTCTGTGGCGAACTGTGGTTTGTCTGCGCCGGCCCTCCTTGGGGAATACTGCCCTGGCCGGCTTTCTGTGGGGATTGACCTTACTTACTAAGCCCAACGTTCAATACCTGGTACTGGCTATGGGGGGGCTTCTCATCTTCCAAAACCTTCTAGGTGCATTGCACTTTCTTAAGTGCGTTGCACCTGATTTTCGTTATCATTGGGGTAGCCGGCCACATGGTAATTCCTCTCCTAACTCTGCTTCCCGTTCTCGTTCTCAACTGATTGCTCCAAACCCCAGTCCTCAACTGATTGCTC
>JAFGKB010000073.1 GCA_016928755.1 Anaerolineae bacterium
TAAGCGAACGGTATCCCCCAGCTTAGGGTAAAGCGCAGAAACGTACAACTCCGAACCATCGTGATGGACAGAGTACAGCCAATCAGGATAACTAAAATTCATCTCGTGAGCACCTCTCTGTAACAAAACCTGACAGGCTGGAAACGCCTGCCAGGTTTAAGTATTTGTTAAATTAGAAGTAAAGAGCCAATAGGATTACTTCTTAACCACGATACTGACCAATTTACCTTTCGGTACGATGATCTTTACAATTTGCTTCCCTTCAGTGTGCCGGGCTACATTCGGCTCCGCAAGGGCAGCCGCTTTAATTGTCTCCTCGTCAGCATCTGCGGATACCGTAATCTTGCCCCGTACTTTGCCGTTGATTTGTACCGGAATTTCCAGCGTTGACTCAACCAGCATTTCCTCATCCCAGGTGGGCCAGCTTTGTTGGTGAATGCTGTAGGGTTTGCCCAGGTATGCCCAGAGTTCCTCGGTCATATGGGGCGTAATCGGGGCCATAAGGAGCAGTAATGTATGGATAGCTTGCTCCCACGCCGCCGTCCCCCATAGAGCAGCTCTGGCTTTGGTGATGGCATTGGTATATTCCATCAGGCGGGCAATAGCTGTGTTGAAGGAGAAATTCTCCATATCCTCTGTCACGGCTTTTACCGCGCGATGCATAGCCCGTAATAGGGTATCTTCATCCTCTGGCTGAACAGGGACACGGTCGCGAGGTTCTTCCTGGATCAAGTTCCAAACACGATGTACCCAGCGCACGACGCCTTCAATACCCTGACTGTCCCAGGGGCCGCCCAATTCCCAACGCCAACCAAACATCAGATAAGCGCGGACGATATCGGCCCCATACGTAGTGACCAGGTCATCGGGAGCTACCACGTTCTTCTTACTCTTGGACATCTTCTCCACTTCCAAGTGGTAAAGAATATCCCCCAGATTGCCGACACCTTCTTTACCCGGTATTATAACCGGCAACCCTTCTTTAATTTGCACGACAACCAGCGCGCCTTCGTCAACCTCTTCTGTCTCTTCTTTAACCCGCACCTTAAGACTGACATCATCGCGGTCCATAACCTCACCGCAGACACGGTTATCGCTGCGCCCCGCAGAAGGCCAATCCGCTTGGTCTTTAAAGGAGTAGACTTTAACTTCCTGCGCGCGGAATGTGGCCCCGTCCCATTCTCCGGTAATTTCAACACAATCCCCAAGGCGGGGTTCGCCCAGGATGATACCCTGATTGCGTAATTGCAACATCGGTTCATCATAATCCACCAGACCGGCATCACGCAGAGCTTTTGTGAAGAAGCGCGTGTAAATCAAGTGCATTGTGGCGTGCTCAGCACCGCCGGTATAAGTATCCACCGGCGTCCAGTATTTGGCTTCCTCTGGGTCCCAAGGGATAGAATTTGTATCGAGAGGCTCACCATCTTTGTAGTAAGGGCTTAAGTAAGCGTAATGATACCAGGATGAACAGACAAAGGTGTCCATTGTATCGGTCTCGCGAGTCGCCGGGCCACCACACTTAGGACAAGTCGTATGCAAGAATTCCTCGTGATACTTGAGCGGGCTTTCACCGGTGGGCATAAAGTCCACGTCATCAGGCAGTAATACCGGTAGGTCCTCGTAAGGAACAGGAACCGCACCACACTTATCACAGTAAACCATTGGAATCGGAGCACCCCAATAGCGCTGGCGGCTGATCAGCCAATCGCGCAGGCGATAGTTCACCGCGGCCTTCCCTTTACCTTGATCCTCTAGCCAACTGGTGACCTTCTCAACGGCTGGATGCGGGGCCGGTGTGCCATCGAATGGCCCGGAGTTAATCATTACCCCCTCACCAGGCTGAGCTTCTTCCAGAGGTTCGCCATCCCAATCTTCAGTCTTAATAACCACAGGGATGGGCAGTTCAAACTTCTTGGCAAATGCGAAGTCACGTTCATCATGGGCCGGTACGGCCATAATAGCGCCGGTCCCGTAAGTCATCATAACATAGTCGGCAACCCAGATAGGGATGCGTTCCCCGTTAACCGGATTGATAGCATAGGCCCCGGTGAAGACACCGGTTTTCTCTTTTTCTGTGCTCAGTCGCTCAATCTCAGTCTGCCGAGTGGCCTGGGTTTGGTAATCTGCGATAGCATTTCGTTGTTCTGGCTTGGTAATACGGTCTACAAGCGGGTGTTCGGGAGCCAAGACCATAAAGGTCGCTCCCCAGAGCGTATCAGGTCGTGTAGTGAAGACAACCAGATCGCCTTCCCCTGGCACGCCAGTCCCTGGCGCGCCAGCCTCTGCCAGCATATCTTCCGGCGCAACCTTAAAGACCACCTCAGCACCTTCACTACGGCCAATCCAGTTGGTCTGGAGTGTCCGAATTTTATCCGGCCAATCGATCTCGGAAAAGTCCAACAGTTCATCGGCGTAGTTTGTGATACGCCAGAACCATTGCTTCAAGTCCTTCTTAACAACTGGTGTTCCGCAGCGCTCGCAGATTCGCTCCTCACCGACAACCTGCTCACGGGCCAGGGTTGTCTTACAGTTGGGGCAGTAATCTACCGGGGATTGTTTGCGATAGGCCAATCCCATCTCATAGAACTTCAAGAATAGCCACTCGGTCCAACGATAATAACCGGGCAAACAGGAGACCGCCTCGCGTTCCCAATCGAACATCGCCCCCATAGACTTGAGCTGCGTGCGCATTCTATCAATATTTCTAAGGGTCCAAGTCTTGGGATGGATACCTCTCTGGATCGCCGCGTTTTCAGCCGGAAGTCCGAAGGCATCAAATCCCATAGGGAAAAGGACATTATAGCCCTGCATTTTCTTATAACGGGCGCGCACGTCACTGGGGGCCATTGCGTACCAGTGCCCAATGTGAATATCCCCACTGGGATATGGCAACATTGTCAGCGCGTAGAATTTGGGCATCGTGGGATCGATAACTGCCTTATAGAGTTTATCGGCTTCCCACTTTTCTTGCCACTTAGATTCAATCTGTTGTGGGATATAGGACTCGGCCATGTTGTTCCTCCTCAATAATAAGCCGACGGCCATATTTTTATAGGCTGCTTTTTTGCAGGCTGGCCCTCGGTCGCTTTATTTTACCGCAACGAGCGAAAAAATCCAATTTGAGATTATAATGAAGCATAAACCCCGAACGTGTCTTTTTGAGGGAGGTAACGTATATGCATCGTCGGATAATTCTCCTAGTAATGATTATGTTAATTAGTTGCGGATGTTTTATAAAAACGGTTCATGCAGCACCGGAGTATA
>JAFGKB010000074.1 GCA_016928755.1 Anaerolineae bacterium
GGTCATAACCTACATTATTTGACTAATGACTTAATTCAGGTATGCTTTTTTCGTGAAGAAGGAACGTTTAGATCGCTTAGTGGTAACGCAGGGCCTTGCAGCGGATGAATCGCTGGCACAGCGACTTATTTACGCCGGTGAAGTGCTGGTTAACGGCGAGTTGGTGGATAAACCGGGCAGCCCGGTTGCTATTGATGCCACGATAACGCTTAAGGAACGTCCGCGCTTTGTGAGCCGGGGAGGGGAGAAATTGGCGGCTGCTTTGGAACACTTCCCGGTTGCGGTTGAGGGGATGGTAGCCGCCGATATTGGGGCCTCCACCGGTGGCTTCACCGATTGCCTTTTACAAAATGGTGCCGCGCGGGTATACGCGGTTGATGTGGGCTATGGTCAGTTAGCCTGGTCGCTGCGCCAAGCCCCGCGTGTAATAGTGATGGAACGGGTGAATGCCCGCCATTTGGAGTCCCTGCCAGAGCCTGTGGACTTGATTGTCTCTGATGTCTCGTTTATCTCGTTACGTCTTATTTATGAAACTACTGTTCATTGGCTTAAACCCGCCGGGAATGTGGTATCATTAATCAAACCGCAGTTTGAGGCGGACCGCCGCCAGGTTGCTAAAGGTGGTGTTGTGCGAGACCCGGCAGTCCATCGCCAGGTATTAGAAGATGTTGTCTCAATGATGGGTGAGCTAGGTCTGGGATTGCAAGGGCTGTTAGTTTCTCCTTTGCGTGGCCCGGCGGGTAATGTGGAGTTTTTGGGCTGGTGGCAATTGGGTACTCTGGCTGAAGATGCAGAGGCCTGGATTACTCAAACGCTGGCTATGGTAAGTCGCTGAGTTGTAATAAATTTTAGTCTATAAGTTAGGTAAGTGAATTTTATGGATGCCAATCACATTCGGAATTTTAGTATTATTGCACATATTGATCATGGAAAATCGACCTTAGCCGACCGGTTGTTGGAAGTTACCGGGACGGTAGAATCGCGTAAATTTTCCTCCCAGTCCCAACTCCTTGACGGTATGGACCTGGAACAGGAGAAGGGGGTGACTATCAAGGCTTCGGCGGTGCAGATGCACTGGAAGGCCACCGATGGTGAGGTTTATGAACTAAACTTGATTGATACCCCCGGTCACGTGGATTTTGGTTACGAGGTTAGTCGCGCCTTGGCGGCCTGCGAGGGCGCAATCCTGGTGGTGGATGCCACCCAGGGAATTGAGGCCCAGACCTTAGCCAATCTTTACCTGGCTTTGGAGAATGACCTGGAAGTTATCCCGGTTCTTAATAAGATTGACCTGGCCACGGCCCAGGTGGACAAGGTAACCCAAGATGTCTCTGAACTGTTGGGGGTTTCCCCAGAAGAGGTGATCGCGGTATCGGCCAAAGAGGGAACCAATGTAGCGGCCGTATTGCAGGCTATTGTTGACCACGTGCCCCCCCCAGAAGATGCCATCGTTGATGCGCCTCTGCGGGCGATGATTTTCGACTCCCATTACGACTCGTATAAGGGTGTGATCGCCTATGTGCGTATGCGTGAGGGCCGGGTAGATGTAAATACCCGTATGCTGATGATGGCTACCGGGGCCAAGACCGAACCGGTGGAGGTGGGTATCTTCACCCCTGGAATGGAGCCTATGGAGGAATTGGTCGCTGGCGGCGTTGGCTATATCGCCACCGGATTAAAGACCGTCCGTGATGCTCACGTTGGGGATACAATTACCGACCTCAGCCGTCCCGCCAAGGAGCCGTTGCCTGGTTACCAGCCGGCCAAGCCGATGGTTTTTGCCAGCCTTTATCCTTCTGAAGCTGACGACTACGGCGACTTGCGGGATGCCTTGGATAAATTGCAGCTTAACGATGCCTCGTTGACCTTTGAGCCGGAGACCTCTCAGGCTTTGCAGTTCGGCTTCCGCTGTGGTTTCCTGGGGCTGTTCCATATGGTGATCGTCCAGGAGCGACTGGAGCGTGAATACGGGCAGGATTTGGTGGTCACGGCGCCGAGTGTTGCCTACCAGATACTCTTAAATGATGGCAGTGAGATTGAGATTCACCGGCCCGCGGATTTACCCGATCCCACGGTGATCCGTCAGGTCCGTGAGCCGTGGATGAACGTCCAGGTGATCACACCGAATGACTATATCGGCGCGGTGATGGAAATCTTCCGGCGCAAGCGCGCTAATTTTATGCTGACCGAGACCCTGGATACCCGGCGGGTGATGATGTCTTTCGAGGTTCCGCTGGCCGAGATGGTGATTGACCTCCACGACCGCATTAAGTCTGCCACCCGGGGCTATGCCTCGATGGATTATGCTTTTGAGGCATACCGGCCTGATGATTTGGTCAAGGTGGATGTTTTACTTAATGGTGAGCCGGTGGATGCCCTGGCGATTATCGTGCATCGGGATAAGGCGTATGAGAAGGGTTCGTTGCTCATCCGTAAGATGAAGGATGCGATTCCCCGGCAGTTATTCGAGGTTCCCATCCAAGCGGCTGTGGGTGGAAAGATTATCGCTCGCGTGAATGTTAAGGCCCTGCGTAAAGATGTGTTATCCAAATGCTATGGTGGTGATATTACCCGGAAACGCAAGCTGCTTGAGAAACAAAAGGCGGGTAAACGGCGTATGAAGATGTTAGGAAATGTGATTATTCCCCAGGAAGCATTCCTGGCGATGTTGCGTTTGGACGACGACTAACCTGGAACGCAGGCATCTTGCCTGCACAGTTATTTAATAAAGAGGGAGGTGACAATGGGGCTATTGGGTGATGCGTGGCTGCGAATCCCGGCAGCACGGCGTAAGCAATTATTCCTGCTGATTATAGCAATTTTTGTTTTGTTGATAATACTGTGGGCGGCTCGTGGTGTGCTTGCCCCCTATGTTATCGCCTTGGTGTTTTCTTATTTGTTGGTGCCGGTGGTTGATTTATTAGAGAAAGGTTGGCGGTGGGTTGGTTCTCACCGCTATCTTGGCTTCTTAAAAAAGATCGCTCGTCCTCTGTCGATTGTTATCACCTATTTGGTGGTTATCGCTCTTGTAGTGGGCTTCTTTTCCTCATTTGTGCCGTTGATTATTGAGCAAAGTAAACAGCTTTGGGAAGAGCGTGATACCGTCTGGGAATATCTCTATGATTTTGGGAGTAAGGCAGTTGCTCAGTACGAGTTATTGCCTGCCCAGGTACAAATGCAGATAGAAGATGCTCTTGGGCGTTTGGGTACTGCTATCGCAAATGTTGTGCAACAAGCTGTGGGCGGGACGGCGGTCGCTATCTCCTACACCGTCAGCCTTGTCTTGGCGATTTTCATCATTCCCTTCTGGGCCTTCTA
>JAFGKB010000008.1 GCA_016928755.1 Anaerolineae bacterium
ACATCGCCGAGAAACCTGGATATGACATTTACCTGCCGCTGATCGTGAAAGACTCCTAACTTTTGGAACATTTTGTGGGGCAGCAACGTCTTAATAATAGGGAAGTATGATTTCCCTGGAGCAGTTGCTGCTCCACAATATCAAAGGAAAGGAGTAGTAAAGTAATGGATAAACGATTATGGCTGATTATGCTCATATTAGGCATCAGTTTATTAACAGGGGCTTGCAGCAGCAAAGCCCTTGAGGAGCCGTCAGAAATCATGCCGATAGAGACAAATAGTACCCTTAGAGAGAGGCCGTCACCTACCCCGCAGGCACCTAAAAACAAAGAAAGTGTAACGGTTATGCCGCCGGTGGGATATGATCCTACCACCAATGCTAACCAGGAAGGGTTCCCAATTGAGGCCGCAGTGCCACCGGGGACAGAAGAGATTGCCTGGGAGAAGGCGAAGACATTGATTTTAACGGGGGAAGTGGAGCAGGTTTTCCAGACACATAGTTTACAGGTTACGCTATATCTTAAGAATGGGGAACATCTGCTGACCCAGGAACCGGAAATTGATGCGGTTTTTGATGTGATTGAGCAGTGCGGGGAGCAGTGCGCCAATATGGTTATGGCAACTGAATAAATCAGAGAGAAGATAACGGCTAAAGCTGTGACTACAAACTTGCACTTGTATTCACGGGTGCGTTCATAGTGACGACTTTAGCCGTTCTTATTCTACCGGGTAACTACGTCAAGAATTGTTCGGCGTAATGGCACGCCACAGTATGGCCAGGGCGCAACTCACGCAATTCCGGCTCCTCAATCGCGCAATTCTCTTTCGCTATCGGGCACCGGGGATGGAAGCGACAGCCACGGGGTGGATTCAAAGGACTTGGCACATCACCAGTCAAGATAATGCGCTTGCGCTTCAGGGTAGGATCAGGAATCGGGATCGCAGAGATCAGGGCCTGGGTGTAGGGATGTAATGGGTTGTTGAAGAGGTCATCCCGGCTGGCCATCTCGGCAATCTTTCCCAGGTACATCACTGCCACCCGGTCGGAAATGTGCTCAACCACCGCCAGGTTGTGGGCAATAAAGAGATAGGTCAGGTCAAACTCACGCTGGAGATACTTCAGGATATTCAAGACCTCGGCCTGAATAGCCACATCCAGCGCGGAGACCGGCTCATCAAGCACTATGAACTTGGGTTTGAGCACCAGGGCACGGGCAATCCCAATGCGCTGCCGTTGACCGCCAGAGAACTCGTGAGGGTAGCGCATCGCATGATAATCCTCTAAGCCGACCTTCTTCAGTACTTCCAAAACCATCTCAAAACGTTCTTGCGGCGTACCGATATCGTGGATACGCAAACCCTCAGCGATAGACTCACCAATCGGGAGGCGCGGGTCAAGGGATGCGTAAGGGTCCTGGAATACAATTTGCAGATAGCGGCGCATCTGCTTAAGGGGTTCCCCCTCCAAAGCAAATACGTCTTTATTATCAAACCAGACGGAGCCTTTTGTGGGAGGGATAAGGCGCAGCAGGGTATGACCGGCGGTACTTTTACCACATCCCGACTCCCCCACTAACCCCAGTGTCTCACCGGCCTTGATGGTGAAACTAATATTGTCCACAGCCTTCACCCAAGCGACTATCCGGCGTAGAATGCCCCCATGTACCGGATAATATTTAACCAAGTTATTGACCTGGAGCAAATCATGATTTTGTGCGGGGGTCTCAGGTATAGCGTTGTTCATTGCTCCCTCCTTGCTAATGGGGCACGCTGCCCTTCATAATCTTGGTAAAGCCAGCAACGGACTTCTTGCCCATCTTGAACCGTGACTAACTCAGGTTCAATCTCGGTGCACAGTTGCAGCCCGTACTTTTCACGGGCCTGGCAACGGGAGGCAAAGCGGCATCCCGGCGGCAGGTCAATCAAATTAGGGACATTCCCCGGAATTGTAGCCAATTCCTCTTTGACCCGCCCCAGTACCGGGACAGATGCAATAAGCCCCTGGGTATACGGGTGCAAAGGATTAGCGAAAAGCGTCAGGACATCAGCCTTTTCAACAATGCGGCCGGCATACATCACAGCCACACGATCCGCCATCTCAGCAATCACGCCCAAATCATGGGTAATCAGAATTACCGACCCATCTACCCGGTTGCGCAAGTCCTGTAACAGGGTCAAAATCTGGGCCTGGATAGTCACATCCAAAGCGGTTGTCGGTTCATCGGCAATTAAGAGCTTGGGCTTAAGGGCCAGGGCCATCGCAATCATAACACGCTGCGCCTGCCCACCGGACATCTCATGCGGGTAAGCATAAGCCTTGCGTTCCGGGTCAGGAATCCCCACAACACGCAGTAATTCCACGGCTTTCTCCCAAGCCTCAGCCTTCCCCAGGTTTTCATGAATGCGGAAGACCTCGACAATCTGGGAGCCAACAGTAAACACCGGATTGAGGCTGGTTTGGGGCTGCTGGAAAATCATGGAGATGCGATTGCCACGCAGTTGCACAAGTTCTGCCTTAGTTAAGTTCAGCAGGTCGATACCTTCAAAGGATATATTCCCCGACACAATCTTGCCCGGTGCATCGACCAAACGCATAATGGAAAGAGAGGTAACACTCTTCCCACAACCGGACTCGCCCACCAAGCCTAAAACCTCACCATAGTTAACGTGAAAATCCACTCCATCAACAGCTTTAACAACCCCATCTTCTGTGAAGAAGTGGGTTCTTAAATTCTGTACCTCTAGTAGCGGTCCATTTGTATTATTACTCATAGATAAAGTCCTTGTACCATTTAGCACACCGGCTACTGTTTAAGCCGGGGGTCAATGGCATCACGGAGGCCATCCCCCAACAGGTTAAAAGCCAGCACGGTGATCATAATCGCAATACCAGGGAAGAAGACAAGATGGGGAGCTGTAAATACCTGGTTGCGCTCCATTCCTAGCATAGTGCCCCACTCTGGCGTAGGTGGTTGCGCACCAAGACCCAGGAAAGAAAGAGCCGCAGCATCCAGAATAGCAGTACCAATACCCAAGGTAGCCTGCACGATCAAGGGTGGGACGGCATTGGGCAGAATGCGGCTAAACAAGATATGCAGGTGGCTGCCGCCGAGAGCACGGGAAGCCGCTACATAGGGGTTTTCTTTTACAGAGAGCACACTGGCCCGTACGACACGGGCATAGATAGGGATAGATACAATGGCAATAGCCAACAGCGCGTTTTCCAAACCCTTACCGAGAACGGTCACAATTGTAATAGAGAGCAAGAGGGACGGAAACGCCATCAATACATCTAACAGACGCATAATCACATTATCCACCCATCCGCCTAAATACCCGGCAAAAGCCCCTAATAAAGTTCCCACAATCACGGCAAAGCTAACGGTACTCATCCCTATAAAGAGGGAGTAACGGGTCCCATAAACCACCCGGCTGAACTCATCCCGCACATTGCCATCAACGCCCATAATATGCTGAGGTTGATCACGAGAACATCCTAGCAAATAAATACAAGGGTCGGCACGCTTACTAACATCTTCAACGCCAATTAAGACCTGCTCCGGGTCATAAGGGGCAATAAGCGGGGCAAAAATAGCCACTAAAACCAAGAACCCCAGTATCGACATACCGATAACCGCGGAGCGCTGCCGGAAGATACGCCGCAAGGTTAGTCGCCACAGACTATTTGAACGATAGTCTTTTTGCGTAATTAATGTACTAGTTTCTGTTATAGTAGTCATAAAACACCTCAATCCAAACGAATACGGGGGTCAATAAAGATATAAGAAATATCTACCAACAAGTTAATGACTACATAGCCGATAGCAATAACAACTGTAAAAGCCTGGATAATGGGGAAATCACGGGCTGTGATAGCCTCATACAAAATCCGGCCCACCCCGGCAAAACCAAAAATGGTCTCAGTCAAAACCGCACCGGCGAACAATGTACCAACCTGTAAGCCAATGACTGTCACAATAGGTAACAAGGCATTTCGTAACGCATGTTTTAGAATTACCAGCCGTTCGATAACACCCTTGGCGCGAGCGGTGCGGACATAATCAAGCTTCAAGACTTCGAGCATGCTGGAGCGCGTCATACGCGCGATAATGGAGAGCGGTATCGTGCTCAGTGCAAAGGCAGGGAGAATTAAGTGTTTAAGCGTATCCCTTAAAACTTCCCAATCCTGGGTAATAATAGAATTAATAACATACATATTGGCAAAGAATTCGAAAAAGTGATACTTAATGCCACCTTCAACAACCGGCCATTCAAAGACCTCATAAAAGGGTGTTGAGGCAATCCCGGCAGTAAGCCGGCCAGTAGGCGGCAGCCAGAGAGGTGTGTCCTTTAATAAAAGGGCAAAGATATAGGCCAACATCAAGCCTAACCAATAAACTGGCATAGACACACCTGCATTTGCACCTACCATAACGGCGACATCTACCGGCGAGTTACGGTATACCGCCGAAATAATACCGGCAGGGATACCGATAAGCACAGCTATTAATAAAGCGGCCAACCCCAACTCTATGGTGGTAGGCAGGCGTTCCACCAGGATAATTGTCACAGGGCGACTGAATCGAATCGACTCACCAAAATCACCATGTAGAACATCGTTCATATAAATACCAAATTGCACATAAATAGGTTTATCAAGACCATATTCACGCGCGAAACGCTCACAGACCTCGACGGTCGCTTTCTCTCCCAAGATAGCTTTACACGGGTCCCCGGGTATCATTCGAGCGAGAGCAAATGTTACAATCAAGATACCAAAAAGTACCGGTATTGCCGATAAAACGCGACGTATAATATATTGGATCATCATTAACTCACTATCAAGACTAAAGTTGCTAACGGTATTAGCAACAAAAAAGCGACACGGGACAAACCTACATCCCACCTGGGGAATAGCGATATCCCGTGTCGCCGTGTTTAAACTCACGTGCTAAGAAAAATGAGAATTAAATAACTTCCTGTTTTTGTAGTTATATGTAAACCACCTTCATAGAAGTAAGCTATTTAATCCTAGCACCTGACTTACTCTGCGTTCAAAAGATTACCCCAGAGATAGGTGAAATATGAGAATGCGCCGGTATTACCGGTATGCAGCGGGTGTGCTGCATCCCAGGCAACGACCCAGGACATCACAACGTCGTTAGCATCCAATGTAGAACCATCGTGGAATTTAACACCATCGCGCAATGTACAGGTCCAGACCGTCAAATCATCGTTAGGCTCACAGGCTGTGGCCAAACCAGGCTTAACGTCGGTACCACCGACCTCATAGGACAGCAGGGATTCCAAAGTCTGCTCACAAGCACGCAGTGACTCACCATCAGTCTCATCATTGCAGTAAAGGGAGATAGGCTCCGCATTCTGCATCCATACGAAGGTATCGCGACCAGCAGGGTCAACGGCAGCGAAGTACTCGTTACCCAGCGGGCTGGCATGACCACCTGTGACATCGGCTTTGTAAGCAACACCAGAACCACCGTGAGCGATAGGAACCATAGGCACAAACTCACGCACTGCGTTGTTGGCCTCGACGTAAAGTGGCTTGGCCTCGGCAGGGTCGGCAATCTGGGCAGCGGCTTCCAACTTCTCGTAAATTTCAGGGAAGGGTTCGCCAAACTGCGGGTTAGCTGCGGAGAAATGGAAGTCCAGGAAGTTGGTAATATGGGGGTAGTCAGCACCCCAGCCTAAGAGATAGATGCCATCCAAACGCCCGGCGTTGGACTCCTCAATGAAAGCACCGGATTCCATAACCTCAATCTCGGCACGGATATTCAAGTTCTCAAGAAGCTGAGCCTGCAAATCAGTCGCAACCAGGCTAGGCTCCGGCAAGTAAGAGCGGAACACATCACGGTAGTAGATGGTCGTATCAAAGCCATCTGCAAAGCCGGCCTCGGCAAGCAGTGCCTTAGCAGCTTCAGGGTCAAATTCGTACCACTCATCACCCACACAACCATTGGCAATCGCACAAGGTGTGAAATGTGAGGCGACTTCAGAACCGGCAGGGTAGAAGTTATCGACCAGCCGTTGGCGATCAATACCCATAGCCAATGCCTGACGCACATTCTTGTCGCCCCAAGGTTCAAAAGTATTGGTAGTAGCGACATAGAAAATATTTAAAGCCTCACGCTCAACCAATTCCATGTTCTCATCATCGCGAATAGTATCGAAATCATCGGGACTAGGATTGTCAATACCATCAACGGTACCGGATTGCAGTTCCAAGAGACGTGCAGCGCCCTCTGAACTCCAACGGAAAACCAAAGTCTCAGCATTACCAGCATCTCCCCAGTAGTCATCAAAACGCTTGTAGACAATGCTGTCACCACGGTTCCAGGATTCCATCACATAGGGACCGGTGCCAATTGGCTTCTCCAAAATCGCACCAGAAGCAGCGGCTTCTTCAATCCATTCTTTAGG
>JAFGKB010000320.1 GCA_016928755.1 Anaerolineae bacterium
GCCTTCCACGGCGAATCATAATCCGTACGCTCTATGTCCATAAGAACCTCACTTAAGATGCTGATATATAAGGATCCATAGGTATTCCTATTATAGCATAAAGGCGGTGTGGGAGATACCTATCTGCTCTAAGTGCTCTAAGTCTGCGTCCTCGGAGGCGTTTTGTATTTTGCTTATTTGAAATATTGTATATAGTTATTGTAGGTAATGGATAACTAGCGTTTTTCTAACTTTGTAAACTGTAATGACTTAAGCGAGGTATATATGACATCAAAAACAATTGTCCGTATTGTGATACTCAGTATTTTACTCCTATTATTGGGTTTTGGACTTTGGCAAGTAAGCAGCCCTTCCCATGCTGCAACTATGGAACGTACCATAGTCCCCCTCAGCGGTGAGCGCATTAAGCACGGCAGCGCAGGTGTTGCGGACTTTGACGGGGATGGCTATAAGGAAATCGTAATCGGTGGCCCTGATGGTATGTTATACGTAGTCGCCCATAATGGTTCTGGTTGGTCTGTTGTCTGGTCCCGCCAGGTGGCCGGTGATCTTAACGCTAATGGTGCCCCGGCCAGTTGTGCCGACACCACTCAATCAGATATCCGCTCCGCCCCGGCTATTGGTGACCTTACCGGTGATGGTACTTTGGAGATTGTGGTGACCACCGGCGGTGACCCCGGCCGTTCCGGTGACCCCGGTACGGCTCATCGTAACGGTGGTGTGTTAGTCTATACATACAAAGCTGATAGCCCCTGGGAATTCTCATTAGTCCCCGGCTGGCCGATGCCTAAACTTGATATTATCGGTTTAGGTGCTGGTGCTAGTGACCCCGATGGCTGTTGGGATGGTATCTGGGGTTCTCCCGCACTCAGTGATATAGATGGGGACTCGGATTTAGAAATTATTGTAGAAGGCTTTGACCGCCGTCTCCATGTCTACCATCACGACGGCACTTATGTAGATGGTTGGCCTATTGGCTATCCCACCGTATACCGTGGTGGTTGGGCTTCCCCGGCTGTGGGTGACCTGGACCAGGACGGCCTCCCGGAAATTATCTTCGCTACCGATAGTTATCCTAAGAAAGAACCCCCTTATCTGCTCTTTGCCTTCAACGGTGATGGCACAATCCTTCCTGGTTTCCCTGTGGAGGCTGAACAGAATATGCAATCTTCCCCTGCGCTTGGTGATATTGATGGTGATGGCTGGCTGGATATTGTTGTGGGCACCGGTACTCATCATAAAAGCACCAACGGCAACCGGGTTTATGCTTGGGATCACGAGGGTAACCTGCTGGATGGCTGGCCGAAGATTACCGGCGGCAATATGCCCGCTTCCCCGGCCCTGGGTGATATTGATGGTGATGGTGAGCTTGAAGTTGTGATTGGTTGTGGTTCTGAACCTGATGGGACATGCCAGTACCTTTATGCCTGGGATGGGGATGGTACGCCGGTTCCCGGCTTCCCGGCAATGCCCACCACCAACAGTTGGAACCACGTTAACGAAGCAATGCCTTATCCTGTGGTATTGGCCGATTATGATAATGACAGCCTGGTGGAGATTATGGTCGTCCACCGTGGCTCATTTGGTATCGCCTCTATCCACGGTAACGGCGTGCAAGCTGATGACCCGGAGCTTGTCACCCGCTACAGTCTCTTGAGTTCGCCGGTTGTAGATGATATTGATAGTGACGGTATGCTAGAGATTATCATTGGTGGCACTGCCTCGGAATCCCTCGACGCCAACGGAGCCGTCTATATCTGGGATGTGTTAGGCCCTAGTAATAGCGCGTTACCTTGGCCGATGTTTCGTCGTGACATGCAGCGTAATGCTGTCGTTGAGCTTCTCCCGGAATTAGAAAGCCCTGATGAATTACGCATTTTTCACGATATTGATGCCGGAAACACTGCCACCACCAGTATGGTGATTTCTAACAAGGGGGGTGGGGAAATTCAATGGCAATTGGAGACCTCTAGCCCGCAGATTACGGTTGACCCTACCTCTGGAACCTTGACGAAAGAGGCTATTTTGGAAGTCTCTGTTGTACTGACAAGCGTTACCGCAAGCGGGACGAGTAAAACGGCGTGGCTTCCGGCGGGAACGATTACGGCAACCGGCACATTTGAGGGACAATCAGTGTCCGGTAGCCCTCGGACCACAATGGTCTACGTTTATGTCGCAGACTTGCATAACATATTCCTTCCTGTTATCCTGCGCGACATTAGTTACTAATTGATAGCGGTGCAACGCACTTTCCTAAGTGCGTTGCACCTGTTCATAAATTTCCCGTGTCTTCCGCGCTATCACCGGCCAGGTATACCGTTCCAGTACCTTCTGCCGCCCGGCTTTCCCCATCTCTTTGCTGCGTTGTGGATTCTCTAACAATTCCATAATCGCGTGTGCGTAACTCTCCACGTCTTCATAGGCGGCTAACAACCCATCTTGTCCTTCATCAATCACCGAGGGAATCGCCCCTGTCCGGGATCCAATCACCGGTTTGCCACAGGCCCAGGCCTCCACAAATGCGATACCGAAAGATTCCTCTCCCGATGGCAATACGAAAAGATCCCCCGCCGCTAGCAGGTGGGGCTTCTCCTCATCCGGGAAATCACTGACTATTGTGATATGTGCTTGTTGCTCCTGGGAAAAGCCCGCGATAATCTCGCGTAACTTTGGCGTCTCTGGTCCCTCTGCTCCGGCTAACAGTAGCTGTGTACGGGGGTACCTACGCCACACATAGGGCATCGCCTTTAGCAAGACCTCGAATCGCTTGCGAGCCGTTTGTTTACCTAGTGTGATTACTACCGGTGCGTTTCCCCATCCATAACGCTCCCGGATTATGCCTATGTCTTCATTGCTGTTGAGAACTGGCTCCACATCCACGTCACGCATTATGGAACGCGGGCATCTTGCCCGCATCCCAAAATCCTCACTGTTGAGAAATGCCTCTATATCCACTCCCCCGCCGGTGACGTAGACCTTTTCCGGTGCGATTCCTCTTTCAATAACATACTCCCGCTCAAAATCCGTCAGCGCTATATAGGCATCGGCCCGTTGGATTGTCTTGTAAATCATCTTTCGCTCGTAGCCCCAAGGCTCTGCGGTATGGATAGCACCCAACAGCACCAGGGGAATATTTGCTTTCCGTGCTGCTGCTGCGGCATCATACATATGGAGCAGGGGAAATGTCGCTGCCAGGATAATATCGGCCCCGCTGTTTGCAATAGCCCGCTTTAGACCAGGCATAATCGGCCCGGTGTAAAACGTGCGCAGCCAGTCATTATAGGGAAGCTTTAGCCGGTAGGCTATTCCTGCCAGTACCCTACGCAGGGTGTTAAAACGGGTGTAAACAGGGAAGCGGCGTACTGTCACCCCGTTGGTAACCTCTGTGCCGGCGGGCATAGTCGGCCCGGTCCCTTTCCAGAAGTACTCCATCTGGTAAGCCACCGTGGTAAACACTGTGACATCGTCGTTGTAGTCCTTAACAAGTTGTTCTGAGAGGTTCTTAATAAGCCACTGTGAGCCACCCATTGAGGGGGGGTAACCATGAACCACGTGGAGTATTTTCACCTGTTGCTCCTGGCATTCAGTACTGCCGTATACATTGCCTGGAATGAGGCGAACATTGCATCCATTGCATAATCGCGCTGCCCGGCCTCCTGGGCAATGCGCTGCTGTCGTGTGTAGTTTTCTTCCAGTGCCGCTAGGGCTTCCATTATGGCCTCCGGTGTGACTTCCGGGACAACTTGCCCACAACCGGTCTGGGCCACATAGTCGGCCATCGGTATTGCCTGGCTGACCAGAACCGGCTTCCCGGCGGCCAAGCTGTCCAGCAGTGAATGGGGATGCGCTTTAACTATACCCGCTTCCTCTGCCAATGTGATGCTGGCATGCTGTTGGCTAAGAACTGCGTTGACATCAACCTGCCGGTTGATAACCCGGACCTGCTCTTCCAGACCTAACCTTTGCACTCGTTTTTTCATCTCTTCCACTAACACCCCGCGCCAGAGAAAGGTTAGCTTCAGTCTGGGGTATTGCCGGGCTGCTTCCAGTAGGGCCTCTACTCCCTTGCTCTTGAATTGCTCTATATTCCACGGCGCCGAGCCGGCCATAATCCTGATCTCTGAACCCAGTGGCTGGGGGGTACACGTAAACCGTTCTGTCTCAATACCGGGGCGTGTGAGATAGACATTCTCCAGACCCCAGTCCCGGAGCCGTTTCTCGCTGCGTTCATCATAGACACTGATGCCATCCAAAGCTGCGAAGTATTTCAGATTGGGTTCCCGCTCTTGAACCCCGCAGGTAATGGCGTAAATCACCGGACGACGCAGTAACCGCAGATAGGGATAAGGGAACGGATCGGGGTTATAAAAGTGGTGCAGGTCTAAGGCTGCCTCCTTCTGTCGCAAGTCGCGCAGCAGATGCAAGCCAAACAGTAGCCGGGGGATATAGATTGGTGAGACTTCATTAGGGTTGGTATAGACCATCTCCCCGCCAAAGCGGTTGGATAAGGCTGTGACCTCCTGGGTGATAGCCTCCGCTTTAGGATACTTGGGCCGTAGCGTGGCAATATGATACAAAACCTTCATTGTGTTTTCGTCATATCCAGCACCCGCTGGTTCTGGTTCCCAAAACGCCCTTGTAGCCCATCTTGCAGCCCGATACGTATGGCTTTTGCGGTATTGGGATAGCCCTCCAGTTGTACCTTGGTTGCCAGTGCCAGGCTGTAAGTGGTCCAAAAGCTAATTAAA
>JAFGKB010000075.1 GCA_016928755.1 Anaerolineae bacterium
ACTCCTCTGAAAATCGGTGCATTGTACTTTCTTAAATGCCCGTGATTTTCACTCTTCAGCTAATACAACTAAAGACTTTTGTAATCTTGTTCTCTCTAAGGTTCCATACGTAAAATGCCGTTGATGGCATCCCAACACTCGCATGCCTGCTTCTCCTCACCCTCGCGGACCATCAGGCCATCGTAGGCCTGCGGACCATCCACAGGGAGCCAACCACTCATAATAAAGGGCCAACTGGGGCTGGCGGCGGGTATCCATACCCCATTATAGCGACGTGCAATATGGAGGTGCGAAGCATTGGCAACCCCACCCTCACACGAGGGATGACCGATACGGTCTCCGGCAGCGACAACGGTCCCGGCGGCAACCCGCCCCTGCTCTGCCATATGCATATAAAGCACATTCCAGCCGGTTTGCAACAGGCCGTCACCATCCAGGTCTTCCCACACCATGCCAGCTTCACTGAGAATAATCTGGCCAGGAGCGACCGCCGTTACCCAGTAGCGGCTGGTACGGCAAGCCAGGTTACGCTCACCGGTCGCAAAATCCAGAGCCGACCACGACTCATCTGAACCCCACCCAGGATGAGGGGCACCGGTAAAATACCAAACTTCCCCCACAGACCAGGGCAGCACCATCTCCGGAGTCTGTATATCCGGCGGAATTAGAGTCTCTAATTCATAGTTATAGGGATCACCAAACAAACGCCGGTATACCGCTGGAAATCCTCCGGGTGATAGTTCGGATTGCCACGTATCATAATCCGCCGCCCCAATAGCTAACGCCCGTTGGATAGCAGCCGTCCCGGCATTTAGCGTTGCGGCATACTGGACAAACTCCCCATCATCCAATTGTACCAGCCATAAATCATCCCATAACCAGCCATAAAAACCGCCATTGAGCGCATTCGCCACGGCTGCCAACTGGAAATACAAGCCATCATGATGATCAAAACGCATATAGCCGAGCGGTGCCTGCTGCGCTACCTCCGGGGGTTCTGGATTGGTCAACCATCCACCTCGCAACTCCAACAAGGCCAATAGAACGCGGGGGCCGACACTATACTGGGTAGCAATTAACTGGACAATTTCCGCAGCCGTCATTAGTTGACCATTTACCGGCTCGGTATGAGTGCTAAAGAAGCCGGTGTAGCCAGAGGTCGCGGCAGCAACGTCAAAATCCACAAAGGCAGGCCCATAAACCAACTCACTATCTGGAACAAGCTGTTGTTCAGGGCCTTTACGGTAATAGTTAACCGGAATGGTGATTACCTGCCCCACTATAAGCTGATCGGCATTTAGAACTCCGTTGAACGTTGCCAATGAATCTATGGAAGTTCCATAGTACGTCGCGATACCCGAAAGGGTATCTCCCGATTGTATCGTGTAATGAATTAATGCCGCCTCCGGCGGTTCGCGAGTAGGTGTAGGCGTTGGAGATAAGACCGGCGTAGGGGTCAATGTCGCCACAGGCGACACGGTCAATGTGAGTTGTGATTCAAGAACAATCGCGTCATTTTCAGTCTTACCACCACACCCAGACACCACCATAACAACCAAAGTCAAGAACCACAGGACCAACAACCTGGGGTTACTGTAGTCCAAGCTATTAGAAATAAACGAAATACTAACTTTTCTCTTATACATAGGGGGGATTGTACACGAAAACCAGGCAGTAACAAATTCAAAAGACTTACTGTTGCAGGGCCGGGATTTTAAAATAGAACCACTCCGACCAGGCACTCCGGTTTTCGTTCCCATCTTCGGCTAGTACTCGCCAGCGATAATCCCCGGCTACCGAGCATCGTGCAGCATCAAGTTCAAATTCCGGCTCCCCAATAGAGAGATTGGATTCCGCGTTCTCCCAATTACCGTTTGCGTCTTTTTGCTCTAGGTTGACCTCATAAAGCACGCCACCGGGGTCTTCTACCGGCACCCAACTCAGCAATAGGGGGCATGCACCTTCTAGGGTCGCGTCCTCTGGAAGACGACTACCTGGCCCCAAAGGACTGGGCGGTTCGGGAGCGATACTATCGGGACAAACAAAGTAAAGCCACTCGGACACACCTCCAATATTTCCGGCATTGTCCTCCGCCCACACATGCCAACGGTAATCACCTTCCTCAATCCATTCGGTTACGTCCAAGGTAGTAGCTGCAACCATATCTGTGGGAAGCATAACCCAGTCGGCCAAATCAGAGTCATAGACCTGTAGCTCTACACCATACCCCCTTAAACCGTCCTCACCGGTCTCTAACACAGACTGCCAGCGTAACACCACCGGATTACATGTAGACAAGGAATCAGGATTAGGGCCGGTCTGCCCTGGTTCAAGAGGAGCCGGAACACCCAATGCCCCGGTTTGCGTGATCTCATCCGGCTCAAGTACCTGGAATACGTTTTCCGCCGACCAGGGACCATAATTATCGGCTTTATCAGCCGCACGCACGCGCCAACGTACCTGGGCACCACAACCCAAACTGAGAGAGGTCTCCGTAGTAGCGCCATCAACGTCTAAGGTCTCCTCAATCGCAGAATCTGTCCCCGCAGGCGTGCGCAATACCTCTACTTCGTATAAGGCGATACCCGAAGGGTCAGAGGAGGGTTGCCAAATCAACGGGACATTGACCACTAACCCACCCCCGGCACAAGGAATCTGTGCCCCATTCTGCGGCTGAGTCAACACCGGCGGTTGAGGGGACATTTCATCCGTCAGCGAGAATGACCATAGCGGTGACCACTCACCGGCCTCTCCCGTCCCCCCCACCGCGCGTACCTGCCAGCTATAAGATTGGCCGCACGCAACCGCCAACCGATATTCCCCGGCTGTGGTCTCGTAAAGGTCACCGGAGTCCGCAGCATCACTCGCCGAGCGCACCCGTATTTCATACTTCTGTGCCCCATCAATGCCGGCCCACGAGAGATTAACCTCACTAGTATCACAACCGACGATAGCTAAGGGTTCCGGAGAAATAAGACTAGGTATACCCAGTGCTTCAGATCCAGGTGTAGGACGCATCACAACCTCATCAATAGGTAGCGGGGAAGTATCTGTAGTATCAATGGGTGATCCAGGTTGCGGAACAGGAGAAATCGCGGCCCCAGTGTCAGATGGGGGGACACCCGGTGTACCAAAGGCAGAGGCTCCGGTAGTCGGCAAAGGGCTGTTAAGAGTAACTTCCTGGGGAGCTGATGTGAAAGATGAGAAAAGAGTGACCGCCCGAAAAACACCGGCCCCCGCAAACAAGACCAATATCACGACAATGGCTACTTTAGCGAATAACGGCAAGGCCAAGAATCCAGAGAGATCAAAACCCGTGAATTTATTGCGGGTTACAGATGGGGTTGTAGAGTCTACCGGCGGAGCAACCCTAACAGGTTGGACAGCGTTTGACTCTACAGGTTCTTTCATACCCACAACCACGCTAAAGAGAGCCTCAAGATTATGCCGTGAGACAGCGGCTGCCTCAACATCATCTATATACTCGCGCAGGTAGAGAGACTGACTCAGAGCACTCCGGGCCGGCAATATCTCCCCCATACAGAGTTGACGGGTTCCCCACTGCTGCAATGCCCAAGCCTCAGCGTCTAAATCACCGGCAGCCTGAGCGGCAACCAACACACAGTTTAGGACTTGCGCCCAAATTCCCCAACGCTTCTTTAAAGCGAGAGTTGACTCAATCGCCCGGCCCAGACGTATAACTTCTGAGTAATGCCCCTTGTTATTCCCCCAAGAGAGCATCTGCAAAACCGGGACACTGACAGTCCCCATAGAATCTGAGCCGAAAGGCTGCATTTCAGCCCACATAGCCAGATAACTTAGGGCGATATCTCTATCCCCATCCAAATTCCATAATTTATCCAAGTTCGCATATAGTGCCCCACTCACACCATAGCCATGAGTATAACGTTCTACCATCTTCAGTTGTTCCAGTTGTTCAAGGACCGGTACAACATCAATGCCCCCAGAGAGAACTTTAAGATGAGACAAGGGGAGAGAAAGTCCGGCAAAACTAGCCAAGGCCACCACAACTTGTTGCTCGGTCTCAGAAAGACCGGAAAAAACCTGGGCCAGCAATGCATCACCGGGTATGGGGGCGGCTGCAAGTTGGGCAACTTCCAGCAAGGCACGTTGTGCCTTCTTCGCATAAGCCGTAGCCTGTAAAATTCGCAGAGGATGGCCCTCCAGTGCACGACAAATCTTCTGAGCGGCCACCCCTTCCTTATCCAGTAACTCACGGCCCAAGGCCTGGGTCATTAAAGTTATCGCATCTTCAAGTGCCAAACCCGGCAAGGCCACACTACGTACCCGCTCCCAATCAAGCGGGCCAGTTGTGGCGAACACAAATACAGAGCGGGGCATAACCTGGAGAAGCTGCTGTACTTCATCATAATCAACGGGATTTATATCATCCAGCAGAATCAGGGCCTGGATACTTTCTAAGGCGTGAGCAATTTGCGTGTGCATAAGTTTGAAAGACGGAGCACTGGTATAGAAAAGTTCAAAGAGTATCTGTAAAAGGTCACTAAAAGGCTGTTCATGTGCTGAAACATAGACCACCCCATCAGGGACAGGGATGGCAGGTGCATAATAAGCCAAATAACGTAATAATGCCGTTTTACCAATCCCATCAGGACCATAAAGATTCACCGGTGAAAAGGCACTTAATGCCTCGCAAATAACACTAATCACTTCCTCCCGACCTAGCAATCCAGAAAAAGGCCGGGGTCGTGAATAGACGGGAATTGGCCGGGCACTAATCCGTGGCACAGTATCATCAATAGCCGGGTCAACGAGACAACCGGCACGATGCTCAAGCTGTAGCCGATAGCCACCGGCAATTAATACCGCTGCACGCTCTTGTTGTTGTAGGTCTGTCTTTATATTATCTCGCGCTGCATTTTGAACCATTCATCTCTCCTCGCCAATCCGGAAAAATCCCTCACCTATTCAGACTTTATTAAACGAGAAATTGCCGGAATAGCAAACAATGGGGCAATAACCCCTGTAAAAAAGGAGCTACGCATCCCCCAACCTTTATTAAGACCTCAACCACCAAATACCGGTGCATTCAGGTAACTCAACCCAATGATTACGGATAACTTGCTCGGCTAAATCAGCACCGAAGAAGAAACGGGAAAGCGATTCTGCTTCCTCAAAAGACTCAAATCTGTAGTCAGTTCGCAACCATGTAGACTGAAACCCTTCCTGCTCCAGCAATGCGTAATAAGGCTTAAGTTTAGCATAGATATGGGGTTCAGTATACCCAGTGCCCAAAGTCTCCACAATAACAATGACACCACCGGGCCGCAATACACGTCGCATCTCAAATAAAGCAGCCATCACATGCTGTTGCCATGCAAAGGTATCATCCACCAGGTAACAAATACTCCACCCAGAGATCACCAGATCAGTGACGCGGTCTTTGAGTGGTAGCTGACGATGGTCTGCGATTCCTAAAGCCCAATTGCGCAACCCGCTATTCCTGAGTTTCGCGGCAGCAACACCGAGCATATGGCCTGATATATCAAAAGCAGACAGAAAACGAACTTCAGAAGCCAACATACACGTCAAACGCCCTGTACCGGCCCCAAGTTCCACCACGTCCAAACCGGCGAGGGGGCTTATATTACGAATAGCAGGTAGGAGATTATGCGCGTAATCTTCCCTAGCTACAAGTTGCTCATAATCCAACCCTGATTGACGATATATTTTCTGATGGTCTGGCAAACTCTCATCTCCTGCAATAACGTTTAGAATGGTCTTTTGATTATACGCTGAGTACAATTCTGAACAAAACACTTAAAAAATCTCGGAGGCCAGTGAAGCCTCCGAGAAAAATTAAAGGGCTATTTGCATCAAGGACAAAGTTATTACCGCACCAATAGATTCAAAAAGCTCCAATCAAACTCAAAAATAGCAGCCGGTTTAACCATAGTTTCAGGCGTCGGTGTAATAGCCGGTAAAGTTGCCGTCGGACGGGGGGGCATAGGTTGCAAAGTCGCCGTCGGGGTGGGCGTCATTGTAGGGCCGGTAGTCGGGCGTGGCGGCAATCCGGTTGGGGTCACTATGGGCAAGGGTGGCGTGGGCGTCAATGTAGGCCGGGGAGGTAATTCCGAAGTAGGTGTAGCCGTCGGGGGCAAGGGGGTAGCTGTTGGTGGCCGTGGGGTCGGAGGCACCGGGGTGAAAGTAGGAGTCGGCAAAGGTGTAAAAGTCGGGGGGAGTGTGGGAATAGGTGTAAACGTTGGCGTTGGAGAAGGTAGAGGTGTAGGACTAGGACGCGGTGTAAACGTGGCTGGCGGTTCAGGTGTCGCCGTATCTGGGGGAAGCGGGGTCTCAGTAGGCGGGACATCAGTGGGCGGAATCTCGGTCGGAGTTTCGGGTGTAGCCGTCACCGGAGGCGGAGGCTCGGTAGCAGTACCACCACCCGATGGAACCGGGGTAGGGGTGAGTGTCGGCAAAGGGGTCTTTGTCGGTTCAAAAGCAACCGGCGGGACAATAACCAATGTAGCATTTACATCCGGCAAAATTAGCGGCGGTTTCCACGAAGGGGGCGTGATTATCTCCTGTTCAAGTCGTTTTATAACCAGCGCCACTTCGCCAACCCCAACATCGGAAGAAAGTGTCACATTATTTGGGTCAAAACTAGACTGCATCCCAATTCCTAGCGTCGCCGGGGGTGCAGGATACATACCCAAACGCGCAGTAACCAGCAAACAGACAAATGCAAGCAAAAGCAGCAAGAGAATTAACAAAATCTCCCACCGTTCTCTTTTACGCTGTTGTTGTTCATTCACCACAGTCATAGAAACTCTCCCCTACGACTAAAACGTATACCCACCAGATCACGCCAGCAAATTACGCCAACAAATTACGCCAACAGATTCCGAAATACATTAATACTCAATCTGGAACGGCTAATTCCCTTTTTCCGATTCAGAATCCGGCTGAGCAATGGGGATTTTAAAAGTAAAGGTACTGCCGGCACCAACCTCACTGACTAAACTCAGTTCGCCACCATGTGCCTCTGCTATAGCACGACTTACATACAAACCCAGACCAATCCCCCGCTTCTCATCTTCCTGGACCTTCATCACACGGTAAAAACGGCTGAAAATCCGCCGTTGATCCTCAGCCGAGAGACCCATCCCGGTATCGGTGACATCGACAATAATATTGCCATCATTTACAGAAAGCTTCACATCAACAGAGCCACCTTCAGGTGTATATTGGCAGGCATTACGGACTATATTTACCAAAACCCAGCGTAACCGGCGGGCATCGGCGTAAACCACCGGCACCGCAGATGGAATCTCTACATCGAAATCCAAACCCTTATCTTCCATCTGCGGCTTCCACTCATCAGTAATCTCACGCACGAGCACACTAAAATCAACAGATTGAGGACGTAGACCAAGCTGACCTTTAGCTTCGATTTCAGAATAATCCAAGATGGTATTAACCATCATAATAAGGTCATCGGTATTATTTAGAATGGCTTCCAAGAAATATTTCTGCTTCTCATCCAGCGAATCTTCCCCCATTGATGATAACAACGCGCTATATCCCTTAATAACAGTCAATGGCGTGCGCAGCTCATGGGAAACATGTACCACGAAAGCATCCTTTAAGCGCTCCGCTTCAACCTCGGCGGTGATATCCCTTAATACAATAACCGTCCCTAAACGCTCACTCTCATCAGTTCTGACCGCGGCAGAGTGAACGGTAAACACCCTCTCTCCAACCTGAAAACGGCGACTATCCAATAACCAGGGATTCTTACGGGCTTCTTCAGCCCAATCCTGGCCGACGGCAGCAAGCTCCTGTAAAGGGCCAAGCATAAAGTTATCCGCCATTTGAATCAGCATCTCTTCTGCGGCTTTATTCAAAGGCATAATCTCGCCCCCAATTTCCTCAAACAAAACCCCATCACCCATGCTAGATAAAATGGCTTCCATACGTCCGGTAGTCTCCCGCTGCCGCCGCAGGGAAATCTGCAACTCCTCGGTACGCTTATCCAAGCTCTCGGTCATTATATCGAAAGTCTTCGCCAATGTACCGATCTCATCAGGACTATCAACACCTGTCCGGCGTTGCAAATCCCCCTGAGACACAGCCAGGGAGGCTTGAACCAATTGAGATAAAGGCACCGTAATAAACCGGGAGACGATATAACCAATCACAACTACACTCGCTGCGGCAACTATAAAAATGGGAATATAACGATCACGGCTGGTCACACTTACGTTGACGATAAAATCCGTCGGCAAACCGACCGAGAAGACACCCAAAGAAGCACCCCCAACTTGCAGTGCACCAATAGCCAGCCGGTAGTCACGCTCCTCAATCTCCCATTCACGTAATTGAGTGTTGTTAATATCGCCTAAAGCTTTCT
>JAFGKB010000009.1 GCA_016928755.1 Anaerolineae bacterium
GCCTTTTTAGCCAGCACGGTATAGGAAACTGCCGGGGTCGGTGTATCGGCGCGGGTTAAGTGCGCGATGACGCCGTTCCCGGCCATGACACGCGAGACCTCAATGGCGAAACGGTCAGAGAGAAAGCGGGTATCGTAGCCCACTACAACTTCTGGTTGGTCACGGTCACTGCTATCCAAAACATAATCGGCGATTGCCTGCGCGATTAGGCGCACATTTTCAAAGGTGAAGGTGTCGCTAATAACGGCTCGCCACCCATCGGTACCAAAACGAATACTCATTTATTTATCCCCCTCCTCGTTGCGTAAAAAATGATTTAAGAGTTCGTGGTGTAGGAAACTGACCCAATCTCAGTAATAATTTGGGTCGGTACTACAGATCATAGTATAACTCAATCTCATAAGGATGCGGGCGGTTACGGACCTGGCGGTCTTCCCAACGTTTCTGCCCGATCCAACGGTCGATTAGGTCCTGGTTAAAGACATCACCGGCCAACAAGAAGTTGTGATCAGCTTCCAAGGCGTTCATTGCTTCACTTAATGAGGTCGGCAAAGCCTTAATCTGTGACTTTTTCTCCTGAGACCAGGAGAAGATATCCTCATCCACCGGGCCAAAGCCCATCTCGGTGGGGTCAATCTGGTTAACAATGCCATCAATACCGGCCATAAGCTGAGCCGCCATCGCTAAGTAAGGGTTAGAAGTCGCATCAGGAGGGCGGAACTCAAAGCGGGCTGAATGGGGCTGATTGGCATATTTAGGAATCCGTATAGCAGCACTGCGATTAGCCAGGGAATAGATAGCACTGATGGGGGCTTCGTAACCGGGAATCAAGCGGCGGTAAGAGTTAGTACTAGGATTAGTGAAAGCCATCACTGCCCCACCGTGGTGCAATAGACCACCGATATAGTAGCGGGCGGTATCGCTGATTTTACCATATCCCTCGGCGTCATAGCAAAGGTTCACACCATCTTTCCAGATTTGCTGGTGGAAGTGCATACCAGAGCCGGCCTCGCCATACAAGGGTTTAGGCATAAAGGTAGCAGTCATACCACATTCAAAAGCCGTCATCCGGGTAATATACTTAATCAACAGTGAACCATCTGCCGCCTTGAGCAGGGGCAACAACGGCGTCTCAACCTCACATTGACCGGGGCCACCGACCTCATGATGATGGTATTTTACCTCAACGCCCATGCGTTCGAGATGCGTCGAGATACGGGTGCGGAGATTGTAGAGATGGTCATGGGGCGGGATAGCGTGGTAGCCACCGTGACGGGGGATAGTATAGCCAGAACCCATCTCTTGGCTGTTCCAGTCAGCTTCTACCGAATCCACACGATAGGAAGCCGCATTCATGCGGTTCTCGTAAGAGACGCCATCGAAAATATAGAACTCAAATTCCGGCCCCCAGAGGCTGTTATCCGCGACACCGGTATCTTGAAGGTATTTCTCAGCACGGATAGCGATATTGCGCGGGTCATAGGGGAATATCTGACGGGTGTCAGCTTCCAAGGTCACACAGACAAAGCTCAAGGTAGGGACTTCCCAGAATGGATCCACAAAGCCGGTGGAGAGATCAGGCACCATCACCATATCGCCAGCATTGACACTCTTAAAGCCAACACTGGAGCCATCAAACCCGACACCATTTTCCATTAAACGCGGGGTGAATTGACTGACCGGCACCGTGACGTGATGCCAACGCCCCCACAAATCAGAAAACTTGAGGTCCACCATTTGGATGGAGCGTTCATGGATAAAGGCATCTGTATCTTCAAACGAATAAAACATTCCGTTCTACCTCCTGTTTATAATAGCGGGAACCCCCTTATGATATGCTAGGTTCCCGCCTGTACAAGTGCTATTTATCCGTTATGGTTTGTCCATTTCTACAATTGCGTTGTACGCAGGACGAACGTCCCCCTCCTCCCAGTGGAAGGGATCGGTAATACCCCACCAGAATTCCTCGTTTTCGGGTGTCCATTGCGGATCCGGGATATTCCAAACGAACATCGGGCCAATCCAGGGCGACCAATTAACCTGGGCATAGTTAAAGGCGCGCACCAGGTAATCGGCCTGCGTTTCAGGGGTTACTGCAAACCAGACATACTCCTGATGATCCGGGTTAGTATCTGTGGTCCAGCCAAATTCCATAATAGCCACTTGCTTCTGAACATCACCGTAACGCTCCATAATAGCGCGCAAGTCTTCCACGTGCCGGAAGCAGAAGACCCGGTGACCGCCATAGCCCTTATCAGGGTCCGCAGCTTCTTCCGGGGAAACTTCCGGCGGCGCTTTGTAGCCTGGCGCATTGGCCCCCAAGAGGTCAAAGTAGGAACCGGCACCGGCCTCATACATCGCGATCAAATAATCAGCATCCGGCATAGCATCCGGCGGCCCGGACCCTGTAGGCGATAGAGCTGCGGAAATAACCAGTGCATCAGGGTCTGCCGTCTTGATGCCGGTATAACAAGCCTGCAATAGCTCTACATAACGTACCGGATCAGGGACATAGCCCCACCACTCGCGGGCCAGGTTCGGCTCGTTCCAGACCTGGTAACCCCTTACTCTCCCGGCATAACGCTCCGCCAGGGCATAACAGAAATCACCGAAATCCTGGACATCATAAGGGGGACCATTCACACCTTCAATGTGCATCTTATCGGCAAAGGTCCAGATGGGCGGACGATCAATACGGAAAACAAGGTTTACGCCGGTAGCTTCGGCCTCGGCAACCACCCGATCAGGCGTCCACCAGTCATAATGCCCCTTCTCAATCCCTTCGACATCGCGCCAGGCCAAGTGTTGTTTCACCCAGGTAAAACCGGCCTCTTCAACCCGCTGCCAGATGCCTTCACGGCCCTCACTACCCTTGGCCGCCCACTCATCCCACCAGATATTGATATTGACACCATATCCTGGGGAGTTAAGTTGTACATCTAAGGGCCAGCGGGTGGGTGTGGGAGAGGGTGTCGGAGTAGGGTCTGTAGCAGGTTGGACAGAAATCCCCCAACCTGCTACAGCTAATAATAGACCAACGGCAAAGAGGGCGACAAACCAGAGGTTACGAGACCTAGTTTTCACACCAGGTGACAGTCGCTCTTGCTCAAAATTCATGGAGTTTTAGGCATTGCGCCCAGAGCACCGTAAGCCGGGCGGGCCGCCCCATCAAGGTCCAAAATACTATAAGGGGCATTGGGGTCTGTAGCACCAATACCACCTTTATAAGAGTAATCCAGGTTCCAGAGGAAGGCTAAATGTACAAAGCCCCACTCCCGCATCAACTGGAATGCCTGGACATCCCATTCTGCTTGTTCCGCAAGGGTGTTATCCAGAGCAAACTCAAATCCCGGGGGATACCCATCAAAGCCCTCAGCAGTGGCCCAACCAAACTCGGTGATACACAGCGGAGTATTAAACCCGGCATTCTGAATCATACCGTGATAACCCCAGAGAGTACTCTTGAACGACCAAGAGTGATCAGGGTTATCAAAAGGCCCGCGGAAAGTAGCCGTGGCGTCATTATAGCCCTCATCCCAGGCAACATTCGGCGGCATATTGATACCGTTGTGGTGCGCTCCTACACAATCGGCGTAATTCAACATCCCGGCATCTACGAGAGATTGGAAATAGACGAAATCATCCATATAGATAACGCGGTTGGAATTTGCCGGGTCAGTGGCGGAAGCACCCACAGGAGAGAGGGCACCGCTAATCACAATAATATTGGGGTCACGGGACTTAATGGCCTGATAAGCCAGTTGTAGGAGCTGTACGTAGGCAGAAGGATTAACACCCTCAGCCGTGTCCCACTCGCGGTCGAGGTTCTGCTCATTCCAGACCTCTATAGCGTGGAGTCTTCCCTTGTAGCGGTCGACCAGTTCACCTAGAAAATTGGCATATTGGGTAAAGTCATCTGGGGGGGCGGCTTCAGGATTTTCGTCAAAATAGGTACGGGACCATTGCGGCGCGCCGACAACACTCATCATGACCTTTAAGCCGTTCTGGCTGGCTGCATCCACCATCGCATCGTAACCACTCCAGTCCATCTCACCGGGACCGGGTGAGAAGTGGTCC
>JAFGKB010000321.1 GCA_016928755.1 Anaerolineae bacterium
CCTGGCAGTTTTTGGCACCCTTTTCTCTACCTATCTCACTTTCTTGGAACCCTTTGTCATTGGAGCTACTTGTGCGTGGTGCCTGACTTCGGCAGTATGTATGGCTTTGTTGCTATTGATGAGTGCTGGTCCCGGTTGGTCTGTATTAAAGCCCCCTCAGCAAGCCTATGGTTCGTCAAAGTCAAAGAAGAAGGCTAAACGCAAACAGGAATACAGTCGTGTTAATTGATATCGCGATCCCCAAGCTCTACCGGAGATTGGGTTAGTTCTAAAACAAAAAAAATCCCGGCTTTTTAAAAGCCGGGATTTTTTTTGTTTTACTTGAACTTTAAAATCATTAGGGTTTTTTAAGCTTTCTTTAAAGATTTGCTAACGTACTCAAGACTCTCTTATGTTAGCATTAAGGATGCATCAATGTTTTCCTATTAATTATCTTTATAAAAACTTTCCAAACATATATAAAATATTTGTAGATTTAAATAATATCACTTGATATTATTTTTTGATTACCGGTTAATTGATTTAGGAGGAGTTCAAATGTCCCAGAAAATCAAATTTTTCAAATGGCTAATGTATTCGTCTGGCTTAGTCTTATTGACCGTACTGCTCAGTCTATTCCCTATCACAGATGTTGCGGCTGCACCCCTTATGCAGCAGACAACCCCACCGGTACCTAGAGTGGCTATCCATATATCAGAATACACCAAGGCTATCACCCCCTCTTATGATGCCTATTGGCATTACTTTGTGATGCCAGAGTCTTTGAAAGAGGCTCTGGACGCTGCCGGGATACCCTGGACTGCCATAAGTGATGCGGATATCGCTTCGGGGACGTTGCTCTATCCTAACGGTTCCCCGCGCTATCCTATCCTCTTCAGTCTGGCATCTGAAGCAATCGCCGATAACGAGGTAGGCCCTCTCCGCGACTATGTGGATGCCGGGGGCTTTCTCTTTGTGGGTGCCTCTGCCTTTACCCGGCGTCCTGATGGTTCCGCCCGTAGTGATTTCGCCCTGGCCCCGGAGATGGGTTTACAGAGTATGGGAGCCTGGTATGCCACCAGTAACTTCACCAAAGTTTCTGACCATCGCCTTGTATCCCATATTCCTGATGGGAGTTTGAGCTGGCGTATGCCGCTGCATGCTGAACAACCCCCTTGGGGCGTTTCGCCTAGCCAATCTGTCCACGCTGCCCATTATGCCTGGCGCGTGACCGCTCACACGGCTGAGGTTATTGCTAATGGTGATTCCTATCCCCGGTTGGCGACCAAAGACTATGGGGACGGACGTTTCATCTATTACAGCCAACTCAATCCTCTGATTGGGCACGGCGGGTATGGACCTGGGATGTATGCTTACCTTATCTTCCTCAATGCCATTGAAGAAGCTTTTGAGAGTTTCGGTTTCCCCGTTGTCAAGTTAAGCCCGTGGCAATACCCCTATGATGCCGCCTTTATCGTTCGTCATGACTTTGAAAACACCCCCTCGCGCATCAACTCCATCGAGTCATCCTCCCAGGTTGAGGCATCCTATGGTGCGCTAGGCGATTACTACTTTTGTACCGGCGTTATACGTCTGGACTCTGAAGATCCCCAGATGACCCCGGCGCAGAAGCTGGCTGCCCAGAATAGCGTCCGCCGGGCAGTCGTAAACTATGGGGCCACCATTGGCTCGCACAACGGTGGTTTGCCCAATCCTACCTATAATTATGATCCTGCCGAGTATCGTTATTGGCATTGGGGGACTGATCAAGCCCTGGATGCAGACCCGGCGAGTTTGCCTGTGTCTGGTTTTACCAGTGGTTACGAATACGCCTATACCTCTGTGCTTACCTCCTTCCTGGATATAAGCTCTTGGCTGACCGGTACCGATAATGGTCGTCCTGGTTGTGGGACTACGGATACTTGTCCCCGCACCTGGGTCTCCCCTTACTTCAATTCTACCCGTGAAGGCTCTTATCAAATAATGGAAGAACTGGATGTAGTCACAATGGGTGAACAGAAAATCAGCCCCTTCCCCCATTGGACTATCTCTTACCAGACCGATGGTAAACGCTATCCCCATATCTCTTTGCCGACCAGCGATTGGTTTGTCGGCTCTGGGATTGCCCAATCTATGGAAGGGCACACAACGGCCTCGATGCAAGAACTGGTGGACTTCTATTACGACATTGGCGCGCTTATTAATCTCTATAGCCACCAATCTTCTACCGGTGGCGTGGCGCGGGATTATTTGATTTACGGGACTTCCAAGCCCCGGGTTTGGTCCACCAATGCGGTCGGTATCTATGACTGGTGGCAGCGACGCTCCCCGGTGTCTATTACGCCTAGTTACAGCAATCTAGGGCATAACGTTATTGCCAAGGTGCAGGTCAGTGGTGCCGTTGACCCGCAGACCGCTGTTGAGTTTACCATTCCTCATTGGGAGAGTTTTACCCTTGATGATGTTGCCGTCTTCTTGGACGGTGTGCCCGCCGGTGCCGGTACCTATCGGTCCACCAGCAATGGTGTAAAAGTTCAGGTCGGTACCTGGGTCTACGAGGTTGAGATTCGTTATACCTCTCTTGATGGTTGGGTGCAGTCCGATTGGAACGGCGGCGCTGGTCAGGATATATGGGCCGATGAGACCCGTTATTTATCTGCAACTGACACTGATCCTACAACTGTCGCCGGACAGCTCCGCTTGGACATTGATTCTGAGGGTGACCCCTTCTTTGCCGATGATTTTGTGCGTTCTCCCGGTGAGCCTGACCCGCTTCTCCCCTGGGTTGCTGAGATGGGAACCTGGTCTGTAGAAAATGAAGTCCTCGAAGCTGCTACCAGCACCAGTTATGTCTATGCCTATATGGAAGAGCCTTCCTGGACCGACTACTCTGTGATGGCCCGTATCCAATTTCCTTCTGGTGCATATGGGGGCGGCATTGGGGGGCGTCTTGACCCGGCGACCGGTGCGCACTATGCCGCGTGGTTCTATCCTCGTGATAATCGTCTCCGCTTGGTAAAATTCTCCACCTGGACCGCCTGGAACTCTCCTAATGGCTTGGCCACTGTAGATATTCCCGCTCCCGGTACCGACTGGCACACACTCAGGATGGACTTTGCCGGCGATCATATCCAGGTTTACTACGACGGCGAGATGGTCATAGATGTCCAGGATAGCACCGGCCCCTTCTTGAGTGGGGGTATTACTGTCGATGCTTACCAGGGTGGGGCCTATGCTATTCGCGCTGATGATGTCATTGTCTCCACCCCCTTGGGTTATGTAGACCAGGGCGTACTCCGTTCCTCTGCGTTTGATGGTGGTCTAGGTGTCCAGTGGCAGCGACTTAGCTGGTTGTCCTCTACTCCTGATGATACCGGTATCCGTGTGCGCACTCGCACCGCTGACCAAGCCGGGCAATTGGACGCCGCATCCTGGTCAGCCTGGGTTAATGCCAGCGGTGGCCCTGTTCCCAGTTCCGATAAGCGCTGGATTCAGTACGAAGTGGAGTTGACCAGTGCTCTGACGACCACAACGCCCCTCTTCCAGGAAATCGGCATTACCTACGTTCCGGGACCGGGGGATCACATTGATGTCTTGGAGCCTCATAGTGGCGCTAGTGAGACCCATATTTCCCTCTCCGCTGCTTTGCTAGAGGATGATGGTACACCTATCACCGGACGCAGCCTGGAATTTACACTGGCCGGTCTACCGCCGGTCACCGGAGTTACTAATGGCAGTGGTGTTGCTGCTGCATCTTTGGACTTACTCCTTGCTCCTGGTATTTATCCTTTGACGGTTGCTTTTGCCGGTGACACAGATTTCTCACCGGTATCCACTCCAGCCACCTTTACTGTGACCTCTCCCTGGTCTGAGTGGGTTCAGGATACCCAGGCTGATTTTACTGCTGATACCTTGACCCATACCACTGCTTTGAGTGTCCCCGGTAGTGTTGTCTTGGAGCGTATCCTTATGGGAGAAGGCGAGGAACAGGGCCTCTTTGTTGTTGAGGGCCAGCAGCCCCGTCTCGATGTTTGGGAGCAAACCGATTGGAGTGGCGGCAGCGGTCAGATGGAGTGGTTAGATGCTACCCGTTATGCTACCGCCTCAAGTGTAGATGATAGTGTCGCCGGACAACTGACTTTGGTTACGGTATCCGGCAGCACGGAGATCTTTTCTGACGATTTCAGTGATCCTACGGAACCTCTTGGTGCATGGACTGTGGCAATGGGGTCCTGGTCGGTGGCGACGGAAACCTTGCGGGCCATTTCCCCCTCCGGTTACTCTTATATCCATACCACGGCTGGTGCTACATGGTCTGATTACACTGTGACCGGACAA
>JAFGKB010000322.1 GCA_016928755.1 Anaerolineae bacterium
ATGTTGTAAAGACCTGATCCACCAATGACCGCTATACGGATAGGTTTTTGGTTCATTTTTTAAGCTCCTAAGTGTAGGGATTATTGTAACTGTTAGTTATCCGGTATTTGGCCTCAGAAGTTATGCAATTACTCTTTTTCTATTTCTTCTGAGGGTTCTCCCACTACAAAAGTAAACGCTGTATGGCAATGACCGCAGCCTACATAAGGATTTTTAACGGTTTCTTCTGTATAGGTGCATGTGGCCTTAACCAGGATACGTTCTCTTTCCCAAAAACGCCAAGGACGCTTTCCAATATGGGCGGTGAGGACCATATTGGAGCATCCGTTAGCGCGTTGGATGTCGGGCACCGGGCATGTAGCACATAACTCAGATGTCCAGTGCATTGCATCCGGTTGACCTTCCAACAGATGGCAAATCTCTTTTGGTGTGGCCCGCCGGTGGTAATCTATCACATAATAAGGGCATTCACGCCCGTCAGGTATCTGCATAATGGCGATTACCGGTTATTGTGGCTCAAAATACCCTTGTATATGGTGCCGGTTAATATACATCATCTCTACTTGTGCCGGCAGTTTGACCACACCCTCTACCGTAAAATAGAGGGACGCATTGAAGAGCGGGACAAGTTCGCCTCCCCAGAAGCCTAGGAAGTTAAAGACCTTAGCTTCACTCAGGAGGGGAATATCGGCGTGGATAATAGCCAGGGATGTGTATAGGACAGCTTTCCCCATTCGTGGTGGCACGCGATATGTCTCTCTGGCTTCGGGTTTGGGGAAGATGAGGAGTTGTAATTTGGCCCGGCTTACCATTAGCATATCGGATGGGCTTGATGGTGGAATGCCACTAAATGGCCAGGGATATACGTGGCAATTGCTGATTCTGTAATAATCCAACCCTTTCTGATTGATATATAGGTTGGGGTCCCCTTGGCTTTTCATGATACCTTCGGCCCAAAATGTTTCGGTTGCTACCTGGATATCGTGGAGTTGTTCGGGAGAACCAATATCTGGTTTCCCGCCAAGATTAAGCATTCCCATTATGACTTCCTCCTTATATCAGGTTCCAAATATAAGTGTAAACGTTTTTCTAAGTATAAGCATACCACAGTGTTGTAATTTTGTATACTTTTATTCGCCCAGTGTTTTTAAGGCAGCCTCATCAATAATGGGGATGCCCAATTGCTGTGCTTTTGTATATTTATTGCCCCCAGGGTCCTCACCGGCGATCAGATAGCTAGTTTTTTTACTGACTGAACCGGTAATTTTTCCGCCTAAGGATTCAATCCATGTTTTTATAGTGTCGCGTGGTTGAGAGAGTGTGCCGGTGATAACAAAAGTTAGTCCTGCTAAGGGTTGGTCTGCTGATTCTGGTGTGCCGGTTTCGCCGGTAGCCAGATTCAGGCCCGCGGCGCGTAATTTTTCAACCATCTCTTGGTTGTGTTTGCGGCTGAACCACGCTTTAATGTTTTGGGCCGTAATCGGGCCGATACCTTCAACGCCGGCCAGGCTCTCTTCTGATGCCGTAGCTAATGCGTCAAGGGAATTAAAGTGTTGGGCCAGTAGTTTCGCTACTGTAAGTCCAATGCCCCGGATACCTAGCGCTGCCAGAACACTGGCAAAGGGTTGCTTTTTTGCTGTGGCTATGGCTTCCAGCAGGTTGTCGGCTTTTTTATTCGCGAATCCCTCCAACTCCAGTAGTTTTTCCCTGTCAAGGGTGTATAAATCTGAGGGGGCTGTGACCAGTCCCCGTTCTACGAGTTGCTCGGCAGTGCGTTCTCCCAGACCTTCAATATCCAGGACATGGGTAAAGTAGATTAATTTTTGGACTCGTTGCGCCGGGCAGGTGGTGTTAACACAGGTATAAGCAACTTCCCCTTCAGGATGCACTAGTGCTTCTCCACAAGAGGGGCAAACTTCCGGAGGGCTGATGGGCTGCTCTGCTCCGGCACGTGCATCTATGATGGGACCGACGATATAGGGTATGACATCTCCTGCGCGGTGTACTACGACACGGTCACCGATACGAATATCGCGTTCCTCAATGAAGTCGAAGTTATGTAGTGAGGCACGGCTTACGGTTACACCGGCGATGGCAACGGGTTCCAGTAATGCCGTAGGGGTAATGGTGCCGGTCCGTCCTACTGAGTACTCTACGTCTAGTAATGTGGTTGTCGCCTCTTGCGGTGGGAATTTATAGGCCACTGCCCCCCTTGGACGGCCGCCAATGGCTCCTAGCGTCTCCTGGATGGCTAAGTCGTTAATCTTAATAACCAGCCCATCGGCTTCATAGGGTAATTGGTTGCGTTTCTCATTCATAGCTACACAGTAACGGGCCACTTCTTCCAGGGTGTCGAATTTACGGCATACGTCCTCGGCGATAACGAAGCCTAATGCCTTTAGGTATTCCAGGGTCTCCCATTGTGTTGTAGGAACTTCGCCATCTGTGGTGACGATGCTATAAGCATACAGATAGAGAGGGCGTCCGGCGGTGATTTGCGGGTCGAGTTGGCGCAACGACCCTGCGGCTGCGTTGCGTGGGTTAGCAAAGATAGCGTTCCCACTCTCTGCCAGCTTTTCGTTCAGCTTTTCGAAGTCTTGTAAAAGAATTAGTACTTCGCCGCGAATTACTAAATTCCCGGGGGGCTGTGGGCCATTAGGTGTGGTGGGTATACGTAGGGGTAGCGTATTAATGGTGCGCAAGTTGTTAGTAATCTTTTCGCCTATTTGTCCATTACCACGTGTTGCACCCAAAGTGAATAATCCGTCCGTATAGTGCAAGACGACGGTTAGTCCGTCGAATTTTGGCTCCACGACATAACTCAGTGGGGAAGTGTTTTCTGGTAATAGTTTGGCGATACGGGTGTGCCAGGCGAAGATCTCTCCTTCCTGAGTCGCTTTGTCCAGACTAAGAATAGGGGCCGGGTGTTCAACTTTCTCAAAGCCATCTGACGGGGTACTGCCTATCCGTTGTGTGGGTGAGTCCGGTTGTTTAAGCTCCGGGTACTCTGTTTCCAATGCCCGTAGTTCATCCATTAGGGCGTCAAATTCGCCATCACTGATAATCGGGCTGTTCAAAACATAGTAGCGGTAACTATGCATATTAAGCTCTTCTCGGAGTTGTGCAGCGCGTTCCCGCGCAGCTTCAAGTTTCATAAAAGACCTCGCTTTTTTATAAGTGTCATTGTGAGTCTGTCAGAAAACCGGAATAGAATCCAATCCCTTGTTTGGTGTGAATACAGCTTTAGTTTATAGGGCTTAAATAATTAGCTACTGCCCAGCCTTCCCGCTGTGGGTTAGTTTCATCGCGCAGTTTCCACCATATCCATTCATCAGTCTGTTCCGGCCCGCTGACAATGATAAAACTTTCACCTTCTTGACCTATATCCAGCCGCTCGTAGTCCTGCCCCGGCCCACTGCGCAGGCTTAATCCGGCCCCACCGGTCCCTAGAATTTGTACTTGTGCGCCAATTCTTAATTGTTCCTGAACCTCAACCGGTGTGGGGGCTGCTGTCGGCAGGATGGGGGTAGGCGTAATAGTCGGTATCTGGGTAGGGGTAACCGTCCACAGTATCGCGGTTGGTAACGGCCCGGATGGAGGGGGCGTATTGTTAATAAAGTACCAACCTATTGCCAATGCAATCAAGCTTAGGCCGGCTATTGCTATGATTAAGCATCCCCAATTTAAGAGGGGTGTGTGTATGTCTCCTGATCTCGCCACACCTATATTATACCTGTGGGTAGATAGTGTACAAATAGTTATCGGGTAGATAGTTACTTAGGGTCTGTATTTGTAGTCTTTACTCAAATGTGCGGTATACTGGGAGTGTGATTAAATAACTGTAGTTTTTGATTGAGGAGCAGTATGGAAATTGCATTTACCGAAGAAGGTCATAAGTTAGTGAATTGGGAAGGGCGCACCTCTCTTATCCGGTTCGAGGTAGGGTTATTGGTGGCATTAGTTGCTTTTGTGGCCCTCTTTGCTCCCAGTCCTGGTGCGTTGCGTTGGTGGTTTATCGGTGGCGGGAGTGTTGTTATGCTCACCGTTGGCTTATACCTGGCGTTGACGATGCCCATCCTCGAACAAGGTATGTTGGAGCGTTATCCTGAGGGGGGGGTAGCTTACCGTATGCAACGCTGGCTTTTCCGCGGGCAGCAGATGGCATGGGAGCTATCTTTGGATAACTTGAACGTACTGCGTGTGGAATTCTGTGACTTTGAGGGGCTAGGTGGAGCTACTTACTCTATGGCGCGTCTGTGGGTTCTTTTAAATGAAGGGGAACCCTTGTTATTATTGGATTGGAATGACCCGCAAAAAGTCTGTGCTTTGGGGACGGTCTTGGCAAAAGCTGCCCGGCGTCCTTTGGAAGGTGCCTAGGTTTATGGCTGTTGTTCTAAATGCAGAGTAACAACAGCAGGGCGGTTCAGTTCGGAAAGAAAGTCTCGCTATCTCGCGCTAACCGTCATCCCGAGCGAAGCCGAGGGATCTAGACCCTTCGAC
>JAFGKB010000076.1 GCA_016928755.1 Anaerolineae bacterium
CATAAAATTGAGTTCCTTTTCCAAACCTAAACTTGAAAACGTGCTGTGTATAGGTCATACACAGCACGTTTATTAACTAAATCTGCAAACTCGACTTATAGATCTTTCGTAAGCATGTCCAGGAATTCATGATTAGTGCGTGTCTTGCGCATCTGCTGTAGCAATGCCTCTGTAGCAGCACTAAGATCATATCCCTGGCTCCCTTGCCCGCTACTGAGCATTTGAGAGAACATCCGGCGCATTAACCAGATACGGCGCAAAGAAGGTGAATCGAGCAGCAACTCCTCACGGCGTGTACCAGAACGTACAATATCGAAGGCCGGAAAGATACGGCGTTCCTGTAGTTTGCGGTTCAAGTGTAATTCCATATTACCGGTTCCCTTGAACTCCTCGTAAATCACATCATCCATACGGCTACCGGTGTCGATCAGACAGGTTGCCAAAATGGTTAGACTGCCGCCTTCCTCAATGTTACGCGCTGCTCCAAAGAAACGCTTTGGCGGGTAAAGTGCTGCCGGGTCCAAACCACCGGAGAGCGTCCGCCCGCTAGGTTGCACTACCAGGTTATACGCACGGGTCAGGCGCGTCAGGCTGTCTATCAGGATAATAACATCACGGCCAATCTCAACTAAGCGCTTAGCTCGTGCTAACGCCATCTCCGCGACTTCGGTCTGGTGTTCCACCGCTTCATCAAAAGTAGAACTAATGACCTCTGCATCAACAGAGCGATCCATATCGGTGACCTCTTCTGGTCGCTCACCAATAAGGACTACCATTAAATGCGCTTCAGGATGGTTAGCCGAAATGCCGTTGGCGATTTTCTTCAAAACAGTGGTTTTACCGGCTTTAGGGGGGGAGACTATCAAGCCACGCTGGCCGAAACCAATAGGGGATACCAATTCCAAGAGCCGCTGCGTAAGATTCCGAGGAGAGGAAATCAGATTAATGCGCTTGTTGGGGAAGATAGGCGTCAAGCGCTCAAAAATCGGACGGCGTTTGGCCATCTCCGGGTCCATGCCATTCAAAGCCTCTACACGGAGCAAACTGCGGTATTTCTCGGTATCTTTAGGCGGACGTACCTGACCGCTCACCATATCACCGGTACGCATCCCGAAACGCCGTATCTGGCTCTGGGAGACATAGACATCTTCTGGTCCGGGTAAATAGCGGGCAGAACGAAGAAAGCCAATTCCTTCGCCTGTGATTTCCAAAATTCCCCCACCAAAGCTAAAGCCACCCCGCTCAGCTTTGGCTTTGAGCAGCAGAAGAATTAAATCTTCTTTTTTCAGGCGACTATAACCTGACACATTATAGAGTCGTGCTAAGTCCCGCAACTCCGAAAGGAGCATCCGTTCCAGTTCCCCCATATCCAGACGGCGCAATACATCTTCCTCTTTATCCCGGATATCGGTTTTGACTGGGTGTTGGTCATCTTGTAAATCATCTGATGTTTGTGAATCTATCTCAAAATCTGCCGTATCCTCCGGGATGTACTCCTCTAATTCCTCGACGTTGGTCTCCGGTATTGTTTCTATAACGGCAGTTGACGACTCTGTTATAGCCTCTTCACCAGGTACTATATCTTGGGATACCTGGTAATCTTGCTCTTGTAATTCATCTAAAACTTGTTCAGGACACACGTTACCCTCCTCTATCCGTAGTTACGGATATATTCCTCAGCTTTCTCTACCAGGTCACGATTTCCAATGAAAAGCGGAACGCGCTGGTGCACACTCTCAGGTTGAATATCTAATATTGACTGTTCGCCATCTGAAGCATATCCTCCTGCCCCACGCGCTATAAAAGCTAGGGGGGCTGCTTCATACAGCAAACGCAGTTTTGGCTTAGGATTATTCAAATCCTTATACAACAAGGGATAATAGAAAATACCACCTTGTAGTAAATTACGGTGAAAATCAGAGACTAGAGATCCCACATACCGCGCTGAAAGCTTATAAGGTAATGCTTGAGAATCTAGCCCCTGTAAATAGCGCGTGTATTTTTGTATACCGGCGCTCCAATACTTGTTATAAGATTCATTGGTGCTGTAATACTTGGGGATTTCCGGGATCTGTATATTAGGATGAGAGAGTAAGAACTCTCCCAACGTAGGTTCTAATGTAAAACCATGCACTCCATTACCCGTTGAGTAGACCATCATTGTGCTAGAGCCATAAATTATATACCCTGCCGCGACCATCTCCTTACCCGGTTGCAGACAATCCTCTTGAGTCCCAGCGGTGCCGACCGGTGTTTTGCGGCGGTAAACAGAGAATACTGTACCCACACTGACATTGACATCGATGTTAGAAGAACCATCAATAGGATCAAAAATCAGCACATATTTTCCCGATTTCATCGCCTCTGTAGGAGTGACGAGATCATCCAATTCCTCGGAAGCCATAATGCCTACACGCCCGGTGAAACTATTCATGTTAATGAAAGCATCGTTGGCAAAGACATCGAACTTGAGTTGTTGTTCCCCTTGGACATTCACAGTACCACTCTTACCGAGAATGTTACCCAAACCGGCACGTTGGATTTCACGCGCGACAATTTTAGCCGCCAGTGCAACATCATAAAGCAGATTACTGAAAACGCCGGTTGCCTCTGGATAAGCTCTCTCTTGCTCTAAAATATGATGTTCAATTGTGATTAACTGTGTAGGCATATCTATCTCCTTAATTAGGTTAAGTAAGGAACATTGCAAAGGCCCAGGTCAAGGCCCCGGCCCATATCAAACTGTCAATACGGTCAAAAAGTCCGCCATGTCCGGGGATCAAATTACCGGAGTCCTTTACCCCAACGTCACGTTTAATCATTGACACAAAAAGATCACCAAGCGGGGTGAAAACAGCTAATAGGAAACCTAATAGGCCCCCCCACCAAGGTGTAAGTGATAAGGGGACCCCTGCAACTTCAGGCCAAAGCCAGCCAAGTAGCAAACCGGCTATTACCCCACTGATAACTTCACCCACATAACCTTCCCAGGTTTTCCCAGGACTTAATGTAGGGGCCATTTTATGTTTTCCCCATTGCCGCCCGATAAAATATGCACCGGAATCTGCAATCCAAACCACCGGCAATGCGGTTAGCGTCCACCAGAGACCCTCAGGTAAGTTGCGCAATAAGACCAGATATGCGCCGCCTATCCCCAGATAAAGTCCACCGGCCAGGGTCAAAGCCCAATTTGCCGTAGGATGGGCCTGTTCTGGATGACGTTCGTGGGCTACAACCTGCCAACCGGCACTCAGAAGAACGATACAACATACCCCAGGCGACAGCCAGTCGCCATATCCCCACCAGATATCGCCTAACCAAAGTATAATCAGAGACCAGAGTAATGGCAATAGTACCATATACCCATTATGACGGAGCATTCTGGCATACTCAAAACCGGCCATTGAAGTAGCAATAAGGACTAAGCCCCAGAAAACCCACCCGCCAATAAGAATAGCTCCTATGACTAAGGGAATGAGTACTACCGCACTAATAATCCTGGTTCTCATTACCACGCAACTTTAGAGAATAACACGAAGTTACCAACTTTAGAGACAGACATACATAGGTATAAGTTGAAAGCTAATATTACTATATTTTTTGCAAACCACCAAAACGGCGGTCCCGTTGATTATAAGTCTGTAGCGCTTTATAAAGTTCCGCTTTATCAAAGTCAGGCCAAAATACAGGAGCTATATAATACTCAGCATAAGCACCCTGCCAAATTAGAAAATTACTTATCCGCATCTCACCACTTGTGCGAATGACAAGGTCTAAATCCGGCAGGCCAGCCGTATAGAGATGAGCACTGACCACCTCTTCCGTTATCTGGTCAACAGTATAACCTTCTGCGATAATATTGCGTACCGCTTCGACAATTTCCTGACGGCCGCCATAATTAAAGGCTATGTTAGCAATCAGTTGCGTGTTATCCTTTGTTAATTCAAGCGCCTCATGGATTTGCTTTTTGAGGTTTGCTGAAAGGGGGTCTAAGTTCCCTATATGTCTTAATTGTACACCATTTTTATGTAATTCGTCAACCTCAGAAATAAGGGATTCTTCTAACAGACGTAGCAGGCCCCGCACTTCTTTCTCCGGGCGTTTCCAATTCTCGGTAGAAAAAGCGTAAAGTGTTACTGTTGGAATACCCAGTTCCACCGCCGCCCGTAGTACACGCCGTAAGTTTTCGACACCGGCCCGGTGGCCCATAAGCCTCGGTTTGCCACGGCTACGTGCCCAACGCCCGTTACCATCCATAATAATTCCTACGTGATTAGGAATTTTCTCTAAAGGTGGATATTCGTTTATATCTTGTTCATTCATTGAAATATACCTCCGGAGTTAGAATCCGAGGAAAAGGGGCCAACCGTACCTTCGAGGGGAATAAAAATAGATAGACATTTTAACAGTATAGGGAGCTTCATTGATCAACTTTAGCTCCCTATACTCACCATAACTAGATTTCCATTAACTCTTTTTCTTTGCGCGCACCAATTTCCTCGACCTGTTCCGTATAACCATCTGTCAGTTTTTGCAGTTGCTCTTGACCACGTTTCAGATCATCTTCAGAAATCAGTTTTTCGCTCTCGAAGCTACGCATATCGCTTAAGGAATCGCGACGGACATTACGCAAAGCAACCTTTGCTTCCTCGGTACGCTTCTTAACTACCTTTGCCAAGTCCCGGCGACGCTCTTCTGTAAGCCGTGGAATCGGGATGCGTACGACACGCCCGTCATTGCTCGGGTTCAAACCTAGATCGGCCGCCATAATGGCTTTATCAATAGCCCCGATGGAAGTTTGGTCATAAGGACGAATCAACAACATCTGCGGCTCAGGAGCCGAAATGGTAGCCAACTGCTTAAGTTGTGTTGGCGCACCGTAGTAATCAACCAGTACCTTCTCGACGAGTGCCGGAGAAGCGCGGCCAGTACGGACACTTCGCAGATCCTCCTCCAGGGCTTCAACACTCTTAATCATCCGCTCTTCAGTTTCTTGTAAAAGGTCCGTAATCATACTATAAAACTCCTTACTGTAAATAACTGAGGTAATTCCAGAACTCCCACTCATTGCTCCAATTTAGGCATTAAGTTATCGGGCATTATTCTCCCTGGAATAGTCTAAGTGCCAATCAATGTTCCTACTGACTCGCCCCGCATTGCACTCTCTAGCATTCCCTCTTGCCATAAATTCAATACTAAAATAGGCAAGTGGTTATCCATACACAACGTAATCGCGGTGGAATCCATCACCCCGGCACGCATATTAAGCGTATCCATATAACTCAAACGCTCAAAGCGTTGAGCATCGGGGTACTTTTCGGGGTCTTTGTCATAAACTCCATCCACTTTAGTTGCTTTGACAAGTAAATCGGCCCCGATTTCCGTGGCGCGTAATGCGGCAGCCGTATCGGTAGTAAAATACGGATTCCCTGTTCCACCACCGAAAATCACCACCCGTCCTTTTTCTAAATGGCGCATAGCTCGCAAACGGATATAAGGCTCTGCAATCGCGCGCATCTCAAGAGCCGTTTGCACCCGGGTCGGAATACCATTACGCTCTAAAGCATCGGCCAGGGCCAGCGCGTTCATCACAGTCGCCAACATGCCTATTTGATCAGCCCTGGCTCTATCCATTCCATGAACCAGGCCATCACGCCCCCGCCATAAATTACCCGCACCAATAACAATCGCCGTCTCAATCTCCATAGAATGAACAATGGCGATTCTATGGGCTACTGCGTCTGCCTGGTGCGGCTCAATGCCAAACGCCCCAGGGTTGGAGAGGGATTCTCCACCAAGTTTAATCACTACACGTTTATACAAAGGCACAGGCTTGTCCTTTCAATGAGGCTTGTTAAGGATTATAAATCAGCTCTTTTAACATAGCCAGAGAACCCGTCTCTGAGTCATTGGCTTGATAGGCTCAAGTTATTGACGGGCTATGTCCAAAGTAACTGTATGCTAATTGTACATCAAAATGAAAAAAGAACATGCAAGAGAGATGTTGCATACATCTCTCTTGCGCGTTAACAGCAGAAAACCGGATGGTTATTCCGGCAGGCTTTCGCCTAACTCAAAACGCACGAAACGACGCACGGCGATCTTTTCACCGGTTTTAGCACTCATCGCCTTAACCATAGCGTCAATGGTTTGGTCTTCGTCACGGATAAAAGGTTGCTCCATCAGGCAAGCTTCCGTATAGAATTTCTCTATACGGCCCTCAACGATCTGATCGACAACCTTTTCAGGCTTACCAGATTCCAAGGCTTGGGCACGGAAGACCTCGCGCTCATGCTCCAACACATCCTCCGGTACATCCTCACGTTTCACAAAACGAGCACCCAAGGCCGCAATCTGCATCGCTACATCATGGACCAGGGCCTCAAACTCATCTGTGCGGGCCACGAAGTCGGTCTCGCAGTTAACCTCAACCAGCACACCAATGCGACCACCGGCGTGGATATATGCGGAAATCTTACCGTCCTTGGCATCACGGCTCATACGCTTGGCAACCTTAGCCAAGCCTTTTTCCCGCAAAAAATCAACGGCCTTATCAAAATCACCTTCGGACGCCTCTAATGCTTTGCGACAATCCAAGATACCGGCAGCAGTAGCGTCACGGAGTTCTTTAACCATCTCAGATGTAATTTTCATTATTCATCGTCTCCTTCGTCATAGTCGTCGTCGTCATAGTCGTCATCATCCTCATAGTCGTCATCATCGTCATC
>JAFGKB010000077.1 GCA_016928755.1 Anaerolineae bacterium
ATGTCTACAATTAAGATTTTATTAGCAGAAGATCACCAGGTTGTCCGGGAAGGCACACGACAACTGCTGGAACAGGAAGCAGATTTTACCGTGGTCGGGGAAGCGTCCAACGGTGAAACAGCCATGCAACTGGCCCAGGAACTACGCCCAGACGTCGTCCTTATGGATGTGCATATGCCAAAAGTGAACGGGCTGGAAGCCACAAAACGCATTAAGGCCACCGCCTCTGGTATACGGGTCTTAATTCTCTCCGCTTATGAGGATGATCATTACATCTTCCCGCTCCTGGAGGCCGGTGCCGATGGGTATCTGCTTAAAACAACCAGTGGCGCGGAACTAATCCGCAGTATACGGGCAGTATATCGTGGTGAAACGGTATTGGACCCGCAGGTGACCAGCAAGGTTGTCAGCCAAATCACGAAAAAGAAGAGTTACCAAAGCACCGCGATGGTGGAATCACTGACAGAACGTGAGATCGAGGTGTTGCAAGCCGTGGCATCCGGCAAAAGCAATAAGGAAGTGGCAGAGGAACTCTATATCAGCCCCTACACGGTCCAGGTACATCTACGAAATATCTTCGGCAAGCTGGGCGTAAACAGCCGCACGGAAGCCGTCACTTATGCACTGCGCGAGGGCTGGATCAAACTGGACACCGGGTAGCGATGCTAAAGTCACTGCGCACCCAGTACCATATCACGCTGGTTACATTCCTACCCCTGATTTTCTTCGGCCTGCTCACGGTAGGATTGGGGGGCTATGCCTTACAGAAAATTCCCCAGGACCTGATCCTCCAACGCCAGACGGCCTTGGCCCAGGTCGCGGCAGCAGGGGTAGCCGGAGACCTTAAGCTACATCTACATATCCTTGAAGATACGGCCCGTGTGTTAGGCGACCATAACGGGGACACTGTTACACAACAGGCACTCCTGGAAGAGCGCGCCGACCTGCTGAATTCTTTCGATGGCGGGGTGGCGTTGCTCGACACACAGGGTACTGTAATAGCCACGCTTTCCACTAACCAGGTATGGCTAGGGATGAATTTTGCCTTCCGGGACTACTTCCAAAACGTTGCGTCTAACCAATCGCCCATTTTCTCCACTGTCTTCCAGGACCAGCCCTCCGGGCAAGATGTGGTAGTGGTTGCCGTACCGGTATGGCATAGAGCAACATTTGCCGGGGTTCTAGCCGGTGAATTCACACTGGCACGGAATACCTGGGCACGCAACCTAAATCTATTACGCACGCCCCAGGGGGGGCAGGCATACTTGATTGACAGGGCCAGCACTATTATCTACCACTCCGATCCCGAACGCATCGGCCAAAGTCTGCAAGAGGAGCCGGAACTATGGCGTATGATTATCGCCGGACAACCCCAGAGTATGGTACGGCGTTTAGCAGCCGGTGGAGAACGGGTAGCCATTGCCTTTGCACCTATTCCGGGGATTGGATGGGGAGTGGTTATGGAGGAGCCGTGGGATGCGATCCTGGAACAAACCCGCCTCTACCAATGGGTCACCGTCAGCTTGGAGGTTGCCGGGTTAACCTTAGCCCTGGTACTGCTTATCCTAAGTATCCGGCGTGTTATGGTCCCTCTTAATGCCCTGGTAGAAGAAGCCGAGAGGGTATCCGAAGGACAAGTCTTTACCCCACTCACGCCTAGCGGGCCACCGGATTTACAAACTCTGATGCAGGTTTTTAACCGGGTGATGCTCCGGCTGGAAGAGCAGCGGGCGGCCTTGCAACAGTACGCCCGGCAGATTCTGCGCAGCCAGGAAGAAGAGCGGAAGCGTATCTCAAGAGATTTGCATGACGACACAGTGCAAGACCTGGTGGGTTTAACGCAGCGGCTAGAGCTATGCAGTAACGCACTGGATACTGACCCGCAAGCAGCACGCCAGCATTTAGATAACGTCCAAACGCTGGCGCGGACGACACTGGACGAGGTGCGGCGGATGAGCCGGAACCTGCGGCCTTTTATTCTTGAGGATCTGGGATTGCCGGCAGCCTTACACGCTTTGTGCAGCGACCTGCACGCCCAACTTCCTGATGCACGTGTGCATTGTGAGATCGTGGGACAAGAGGCACGCCTACCACAGGAGCTAGAGATTACGGCGTTCCGCGTGGTGCAAGAGGCCCTGACCAATATCCGTAAACACGCACCGGATGCAAGTTACGTCAATGTAACCCTGTTTTTCGAGAAGTGGGGAATCCAGGTTATGGTAGAGGATAACGGCTGTGGTTTCAAACTCGACACACCGGAGGCACTAATAAAAGACGGACATTTGGGGCTTGCGGGAATGGGAGAACGGGCACAGCTTTTCGGTGGAATACTCAACATGACCTCTGAGCCGGGAGAAGGAACCCTGGTAAACTTAAGATTACCATTCTGAAGAATTTGAGAAGGTACTATAGTACTATAGTATCATTGACCCCACCCCTTTATTAAGTTAGAATAAGAACACTTCCATCTGTAGGTCTTGAACCACAGACGAACGTAGTGAAGATACAGCGGGAATCTTCACGCTTATTCTTGTCCCCCCATCTAAGCACCACGCTGGTAATGTTAAAGTTGTATTCAGCCACAAAAAGGGAGGGAACCGATGAAGTTAAGAGATAGGGAAAAACATACCCTAATTAAGTTTGTATTAGCCCTAGGCAGCAGCCTGCTAGGCGTGATGCTACTCAGCACGATTATGGTTATCGCTGCTCCCACCACGAAACCGGCAGCCGATGCACCCTGGGGGAATAATGTCCAAGTTAATGACGATGCTACAGCAGAATCTGCACAGATGGCAGTGGCAGTAGCAGCCTCAAAGACCACCAGTGATGTATACGCTGTATGGCAAGACCCACGTAATGGAGATAACGATATCTACTTCTCCCATTCTAACGATGCGGGACAGACCTGGGGAGCAGGCCGTCGAATTCACCACGATACCGGGGATGCCAGCCAAAACATTCCCGATATCGCCCTGAGCACCGGGGGAACGCTACATGTAACCTGGGAGGACCAACGCGAGGATGGATTTAACAATATCTACTACGCTAATTCTACTGATGACGGAGTAACATGGAGTACTGAAATCCGGGTCAACGATGTCCCGACAGGGGGCCAATATGTCCCCTCAATCGCCGTTATGACCGATACGGTCTGTATAGCCTGGAGTGATAGCCGGAATGGGTACCAGCGCGATATTTATGCCGACTGTTCCACTGATGGTGGGGTCAGTTGGGGTACGGATACACGGGTCAGTGACGACGGCGGGAACAGTACCCATGCACAGCCGGATATTGCTATCGCTACATCAGGACGTGTCCATGTCGCCTGGCACGACCGTCGAGATGACAACTACAACATCTACTACAGCCACTCAACCGTAGGCGGTTGGTCAACTAACACCCGCTTAAACCTGGATACAGGCACAGCAAATCAGTCTAACGCTGAAATCGCCGTTAATGGAAACACGGTTGATGTTATCTGGGTTGACCAGCGCGACGGCATTGGCAATGCCCATATCTACAGCATCCGCTCAACCACCGGTGGGGATTCCTGGCAGACCTATAACCAACGGGTAAGCAGTTTAACAGGGGCTGTCGCGCCGGAGCTAACGACAGATGGCAGCGGCACACCGTGGGCCACATGGCGCGTCTATACGGATATGGAATATATTCTATATAGCGATTCTTACGGGCCTAACGGTTGGGATACCGTCAATGAAACTATCACCGGCAGCACTATGACCAAACTGGAACCGGCTATCGCCGGGGGAAACGCAGATGTTTATGTCGCCTGGTATGGAGGGCCATATGAGAACCAGGATATATGGCTTTCCACACGGGAAAACGCAGTGTGGGGGGACCCTGTACAAGTCAATGATGAGGGTGATGCCCGGCAACACTATCCTACCATAGCAACAGGGGGTACCGATAGCCTCTACGCAGCTTGGGTGGACTACCGTGAAGCTCAATATAATGATGGCCCCGTCTACTTTGCGCGGTCAGAGGACAAGGGGGCAACCTGGGGATATGATGTACGGGTCAGTGATGATCAACATGACACCTCCCAAGCCCCAGTGTTGGGAGTCTCCGAGATCATGACCGTGCATGCAGTCTGGGAGAGCACGGTTTACGATTTCCAACATATCTACTATGACCGCTCGGTTGATGGTGGGGTCACCTGGAGAGATGACAAACAAATTGACGGTGGCGGAATGGGATATACAAATGCTACCGACCCGGATATGGTTATCAGTGACACAGAGACGCTGTACGTCGTATGGGTACAATATCCGGGGCTTTACTTAAACTACTCCAAGGATGAAGGGATAACCTGGATAACACCTAGCCAAATCCTCACCAGCACTTGGCAGATAGGTAAGCCGGCCCTAGGTATTGACATGCTCGGCACACTGCATCTGGCCTGGGAAGAATATGACCAATCCGGCGCCTACCGCATTGGCTATACTCAATCGGGAGATGGCGGTGAAACATGGACAGCAGCACTATATATCCGGGAGACGCCTACCGCTACCCAGAAGAGTAATGCCGACCTGGTGACCACCCCAGACCATATCCATATTATCTGGCAAGAAGGGCCATCTGGCGAAGAGAGTATCTATTATTCAGCGTCCACAAACGGGGGGCGGAACTGGAACGCACCCACAACGCTGAACCGGATTATACCGGCAACAGACCCGGCTATTGCAAGGGATAGTAGTGACATACTATATGCTACATGGCTACAGGACGATGGCAATCATGGTGATATATACTACACCAGTTCAATAGATGATGGAGACAATTGGCCGCTGCCGGGCCGGGTTAATGATGATACAACCAACTGGCCGCAACAATATCCTGCGATTGCCGGGGGCAATAGCGCGTATGCCATCTGGCAGGATTTCAGGGAGATTAACTGGGATATTTATGCAGCGGCGTTAGAATTTGAACCGGTCTGCCCCATTCCACTGGAAGGTATTAGCCTTGAAGGGCCACAAGCAACGATGGTCGGCACACCGGAAACGTTCGCGGCCAAGATAAGCCCGGCGGACGCTACTCAGCCCGTTATTTACACCTGGACACCGAAACCGGCAGAGGGGCAATGGAAACCCGAAGCCGTTTACTATTGGCGCAAACCGGGAACCTACGAGGTCCAGGTTGTGGTCGAAAACTGCGGCGGTATCTATACCGATACCCTGCGAGTCGTGGTCAGCAAACCGGAACCGAAGCTGCCATGCATAGAGGGTAAGGTCTATTATGCCAACACACCCTTAGCCGGCGTAAAAGTAGAGCTAATAGCCGGAACCAGTGCCTCGGCAGCACCGGAACAAACTACAACGACGACGAGAAATGGTAGCTACCAGTTCTGTGATGTAGAACCCGGAACCTATATGCTCAAACGTTACGCGCCCTCGGAGGAGTATATCGGTTGGGTAGCATCACGGATTAAGATAAAGAGCAGTAACCTGATTAAGAACCTGGATTTGCCTAAGAAAATGACCTTAAGTTCGCCGGCGGATGAGGCCCTGATTTTTACCACCGTCCCCACCCTGACGTGGCAACCCTTACCGGAAGCCGGACGCTACACCTTGCAAATTAATAAAACCGCAGATTGGGCACTGGTGGAACAACGCAGTGGGATCGCGACACCGGAATACCAGCTTAGCGAAAAGTTAGCCTCTGGACAATCTTATACCTGGCAAGTCGACGCTTACACCGGTACTCACTGGATAGGAACCACACAAAACGCCTTCGAGTTTACCACCGCACAGATACTCACCGTCACACTCCCCCCTATTGCCAGTATATATACCTCCCTGCGTATTGAGGATGCCCCGGCCAATGTGACCGTTAATAAACTAATTGGGGATAGTACCGGAGAGACACACCTGAACTATGTGGATATAGTCGCCTATGTCTGGACCTGGACTTCAGATGTACGCACCAATGTTAATGTGGTACTCAATGTACCGGATAACCGTTTAGGCGCACCGGTCAACACCTGGATAAGAAGCAGCAGCGGTGG
>JAFGKB010000323.1 GCA_016928755.1 Anaerolineae bacterium
GCACCTATTCACAAAGGAGCCTTATGCCCTATCAAGCCGTAATGTTCGACCTTGACGGCACATTACTCGATACACTAGAAGATATCGCTGCCGCTGCCAACCGTACTCTGGACAGCCAGGGATTCCCCACTCACCCTGTCGCTGCTTATCGTTATTTCCTGGGCGGGGGCGCCAGACCCCTTATGGAGCGCGCCTTACCAGAAGGCCACCGGGATACAGCGACTCTTGAACACTGTCTGGCCCTCTATCTTGCTGATGTTACTCAAAATTGGAAAACCCGGACCCGCCTTTATGCCGGTATCCCTGAGATGCTCTCTGCTCTCGTACAACGTAACCTCAAACTTTCCATCTTGACCAACAAACTCCACACCCTGGCTCTGGAGTGTGTTGCCGAGTTTTTATCAGATTGGCCTTTTGAAATCGTCTTAGGCCAGCGGGATGATATGCCTCGCAAACCCGATCCCACCGGTGCCCTGGAAATCATCACGCGGCTCAACATCCCCCCTGCGGATTTCCTCTACCTGGGGGATACCCCAGTAGATATGAAAACCGCCACTGCTGCCGGGGTATTTCCGGTTGGCGTTCTCTGGGGGTTCCGGGAAGCTCCCGAATTGCGTGAGACCGGGGCACAAGCGTTAATAGCCCATCCGTTAGATGTCTTAGACTTGCTTTAGAGTTCAGAAGAATATAACTTCCCGTGTCATTGCTCTAAGCCCCCGTCCTCGGGGGCGTTGGCACGGAAAATCATTCTTGTATAGACCATTAGGTTAGGAGGAAAAGAAATGCAGATTGTAGCCGATGCTGGCGCAGATATTATGTTGCCGCCAGAACAAATGGAAGACCTTAATGTACACATTGTACGTCAAACCGTATCTGTGAATGGTGTAGCTTACCGTACCGGGGTGGACATCCAACCCAAGGAATTGTATGCTCTATTAGAATCTTCTGGGGGTATGCCTATCACATCTCAGCCAACCGCCGCGGAATTTGCGGACATCTTTAAAAAATTAGCCGCAACCGACCCAGAAATCCTGTGCATCCCTATGTCATCAGGGTTAAGTGGTTCTATCAACGCCGCCCAGGCCGGTGCCAAAATGGTCCCCGAAGCCGATATCACCATCGTTGACGGCAAAACTCTCTCCGTGGCCTTGGGGTGGATTGTGTCCGCGGCTGCCAGGGCACGCAATGCGGGCTGGCCTAAATCAAAAATCCTTACCCTCATCGCCCGTGTCAGTGATATAGCCGAAAGTATCTATACTTTAGATGAACTCAAATACCTTATTCATGGTGGGCGTATCAGCCATATGAAGGGCCTTTTGGCAACCGCCTTACGCATCCGGCCCATCATTGGGGTTGAAAAAGTCGGTGGGACTTATGTCCAGCTTGGCATGGCCCGCACATTTGAACGTGCTATCGGTGGCATTATCAAAATCATCAATAAGACTGTGCCCTATGGTGATGCTTTGCGGACCCAAATCGTCCACGCCTACAACTTTGAGGGAGCCGCTATGCTCCGCCGTGAGCTTGAGCGACGTTTTGAATGCCACTGGTTGCCCGATGCCCTGGTTTCGCCTGTCTTAGGTGCCCATACCGGCCCCACAATGACCGGCGTTGCCTACGCTCCTCTCGCCCAATTCCCCCAAATCCCGTAATCATAAACCGTCATCCTGAGCGCAGCGAAGGATCTAGATGCCTCGGCTGCGCTCGGCATGACGGGATTGTAGAGCTGAGCGGGAGACTTTCTTAGTAGACTTCCTTAGTCGCCTTCACGCGCTCGTCTTGGACTGCCAAGTCCAAGACTATTCCTTTCCTTAATCTCCCCTTAAGGTTTCCCATAACTCCCCTTAAAGACCCCCACGCGATTTCATGTTAATCTATAGACAGTCAGACATCCGAGAGTTGGACCGGGTGAGTTGTTAACCTCCCCTCCACTCACCGGCAGCCCAAATCTCGGATGTCTGTGGACAAAAGATTTTATAAAGTATAATGGGGGTTTTTTATGAAAAATCTAAGAATATCGATAATAATAATGGCACTATTGGCAATCGTCTCACTCTCTGGGTGTGGTGCGGCCAGTTCGTACATAGCCAGTACAATCGTTGATGCTGTTGTCGCCCCGCAGAACGAAGTGCGTGGCGAAGTAGAAACTGTTAGTACTGCCCAATTCTCCCAGGGTGAAGTTTTGGCTGACCTAGAGCTGGCTTTATCTGACATCTACGCTGAGGTAAATCCCTCCGTAGTCAGCATCCAGGTTGTACAAAGGATAACAGTCCCTGATATTTCTCAACTACCCGGAATGTTTTTCAATATGCCCAATACCCAGGTTCCCCAGGAACAATACCAGCAGGGGGCCGGTTCCGGTTTCGTGTGGAGTAAAGAGGGCTACATCGTTACCAATCATCACGTCGTAGCTGGTGCCGAAAAGATAGAAGTTCAATTCTCTGCTGGTGATGTCGTCACTGCCGAATTTATAGGCTCCGACCCGGATAGTGATTTAGCCGTCTTAAAAGTTGATGTCCCTGAGCGGGACCTTTACCCGGTGACTCTGGCAAAGTCTGACAACGTAGCGGAAGGGCAACTTGCCGTTGCTATTGGCAATCCTTTCGGACTAGACAATACAATGACTGTTGGTTTTATCAGTGCCATTAACCGCTCACTGCCGGTTGATTCTGAAGAAGGGACCTCTTATTCCATCCCCAATATCATCCAAACTGATGCTCCTATTAATCCCGGAAACTCCGGTGGTGTGCTGGTCAATCGCCGTGGTGAAGTCGTAGGCGTAACTACGGCCATCATCTCCCCTGTTGAAGCCTCGGTAGGGATTGGCTTCGCTATCCCTTCTGATATTGTCGCTAATGTTATCCCCTCTCTCATTGAAAATGGCACGTATGAACACGCATGGCTAGGTATTAGTGGTATGTCACTTACCCTGGATATCGCCGAAGAGATGGGGTTGGCCGCTGCTCAACGAGGAGCTTTGGTAATAGACGTTGTCCCTGGTGGCCCTTCTGACGCCGCCGGTATTGAGGGCAGCAC
>JAFGKB010000078.1 GCA_016928755.1 Anaerolineae bacterium
GAAAGTTGATTCCCCAGAGAACGCCGGGGTCTGTATGCCCCAGGACGCAGATGCGGTTCAGGGATTAGGCATTAGCCGGGTGGCATTGGGCTTGCACTGTTACCCCGGTGTGCCAATAGGCAGCACCGGGCTGATGATTACCGGGGTGCGTGGTGAAATCCGGTTTAACCACGGTGTAGAGATGATTAGCTTAGGGATGACGTTAGAATATGGTGCGCCCTCGATATTGAGCATTGACTCCGATATCACCATCTATCCCTCACCATTTGCACTGAAAGCCACTGCCGACGCCTCACTGCTCAATATTATTACTGCCGCCGCTACCGTGGAGGCCAGCAAGAACGGAGTTGGCGCGACAATGGAAATAGACTTCTTAATCCTCCACGGCAGCTCCGCGCTCTGGGGTGGCAAGTATCATGGCAAATACTACCTCAACGGCTCCAGCGCGTTAGATGTTGGCGTTGAAAAAGGCGATATTTATAAGAAGTGTTGGTTCAGTATCTTTGGTAAAAAACTCTGCACGGTAATCCCACCGTGGGATGTTACCGTGGCCAAAGTTCAGACGGATTTCGGATTGTTCACCAACAACCACTATGGTTACAAGGGCAGCGTCCGGGTCTTTGGACATGATGCCAGCATGGTTGTAGATATTACAGCTAAGAAGTTCACCTTTAAAGGCGGCAAATACCACTTGGTCACGCCGGATGATATACGCAGGGCCAGGAATACATTTGACGCGGTAAAACTGGGAACCCTGTCACCGGAGCGGCTCGACCAGCATATTATATTTGAGTCGGAAAATATGGTGCGTGTGAACACCACTTTACCCCCGGCCTATACGGCCACCAGTATCGCCACGGTACTCACTGACCCGGCAGCCAGCGACTCCGGCACACAACTTGCTGACGACGTTATTCAATCAACGGTCTCTGGAAATGTAGTCTTTATCCTCTCACAGCTCTCGGATGGCGAGCTAGAAATGGAACTTATCGCCCCTGATGGCACGCGCTATACACCCTATAACTGCCCCAGTTCCATTGAGTATACGCAGGGCGTGGTCACCGATACCATGTACATTATGTACGCGGTGCGCTATGCAAATTCTGGGCAGTGGCAGGCCCGGATTCTGGGCGACACGGAGAACACCGACTTCCTCTATGCCGTAGTGGGCAACCCGCCAGATGCACGGATCACCTATACCAGGATCGAGCCTACAGGGACCAACTCCGCGCAAGCGTACTGGTATTCTTATGTACACTCCGGTATCACCCAGACCAACCTGGTGGATATCTTCGCCACACCGGGGCCGCTGACCCGGACCCTCTCCTACACAGATACCAACGGTAATCCGGTCTCCAAGGTTGTGCCGGTCTATGAGGGATACCCTATCGCAACGGATGTAGATACCAATCTATCCGGGTATAAGAGTATGGCCCTGGACCTCAGCCATTTGCCCAGCGACACCTACTATTTCTGGATAAAGCTGGATGATGGGGAGACCACACCGGCAAAGCTGTATTTAACCAAGACGGGTTATGGCGACCCGATGACTATTACCCTGGATCACAGTGCCAGCTTTACCACAAGTTGGACCACCACCATCACGCCCCTTATCGACAGCCGGGCCGGTGATGTCTGGTTGACCTGGTCGCCAGCACCGCACCCGGACGTTGAGACTTATACGTTGGCATTGGAGAGCACGTCACCGCTCACAACATCGCTTGCCATAACCCGCGAGACGGAGTTTATCGCATCTTATGGCACAACACCCACCGCCTTGCTGGACAACCTAGACCCCGGCACGCTCTACACCCTTACCATCGCTGCCGATGCCGGATTAGGCACCCTCTCCTGGACCCCACCCTACACCTTTGTCATGCCACAACCCGACTTTATTATCTCTACCACACAAAAGGTAACAGTGGCCGCGGGGAACCAGGTCATTGTGCCCTTGGAACTGATCATTGCCGAGGACCTGCCGTATAGTATCGCTTTCGATATAGATGCTGCGGCTACGCCCGATGGCTTTGATATTACTATCTCGCCGGAGCAGGTAACGACACCGGGTGAAACGACCGCCTATGCCAAGCTCTCCCCACTGCCCACAATGTACACCGGCGATTATGCCGTCCCTATCGTGGCGCGCAGTGGCAATCTAAAACGCGAGGTATGGCTACACGTCGTGGTCACACCCTTTGAGGCTAATACCTACCTGCCGGTTGTTATGCGACAGGGACAATAGTAAATTCTGCTGACAAGATTATATTAAGATTAAGCGTTACTGAACCTTCCAGGAAGCAATCAGAAGCATTCTTAGTTTCTGGAATCGTTTAAAAGCTTCCTGGAAGGTAAACAGCCTAAGTGGCCACGACTGAGTAAAGAGTGTGATCGGCTTCAGCGATTTGTTGGGCGGCAGCCTTTCCCATCCAAAACCGTTCTCTAGCGACCTTGGTTCTCCTTGAATTCAAGAATTATCAACCCTTTTCTGCCTTCTGCAATGTAGACAAATGTTCCATCCACGTAGATGTCATGTGCCCCATCCACTCCGCCATATTCGCCAATTTCGAATGGATTGGTTGGGTCCTTCACATCGAGTACTTCGACCCCGAAGTTGTCTGCAACGTACAAGTGTTCACCATCCCCCCACACACCGAGCGCCTCTCCACTATCGTCATCACGGTAGCGACCAATAATCTGAGGTGACTCTTTTTCGGACAAGCTTAGAATCCTGATTCCGGCATCATGGCACCCAACATATGCCAACTCTTGGTGAATGTGAACATCCCAAGTGCTCTGTGTTCCCGATACCGTTCTGATTTTTTGCGGAGAAGAAGGATCACTAACATCAATCACTTCTAGTCCATTGCCTGGAACGGCAAGATATACAATGCCCTCATAAATATCAACTCCCCATGCTTCTCCCCCATCCAGGTGTGCTTCCTTTACGGGTGCGTTGGGATTGCGGATATTCACAATCTCTAACCCTGTGGAACTGGCTATGTAAGCATAGGAGCCATCTACACAGACTCGATGTGCTACTCCTGTGCTATTGTACTCCCCCACCTGTTGAGGACTCGCGGGGTTACTGACGTCTGCGATAACGAGTCCTCTCTCACTTGCGATATAGGCCCAACCGCTATTAACGAATATGCCGGGTGTATAATAGCTGGTCTGGATTCTTCCGACCTCTCTTGGACTATCAGTCTCGTGGACATCGAAGACTATGACCCCGTCATTGTTCGTGATGTAAGCGTAGCCTTCATCAACATACACCCCGTACCCTACGCCAGCCTTTGAAGTACTGACCATACTCAGAGTGCCTTGTCTTTGACATGCAGAGATACAAGAAATGAGCATAAGCCAGACAATTAACAAGACAGTGCGCTTCTTTTTCACGATAACCTCCCAACTTATGCCGCCCAAAAAGGAGTTAAGCTGCCGCGCTCTCCCCCAGTCTTGCCCCACTACCACTTCCCGGCGGCTTCAACGGATGTTAGTCAAATTTACCATACTTCATTATGTACTTTTCCAGGATCAAATTGTTCTGAAATATTTCTTTCTTCATTTGGATAACCTAACGAAATAACACTGATTGGTATTATTTTATCTACGAGTTCTAGCTCTCTAATTAATAAGTGATACAAGTCTGAGTTAAATACAACCCCGCACCACACTGCACCTAAGCCTAGCGCATGTGCAGCTAATAAAATATTTTCAGTGACTGCGGCACAGTCTTCTATTAATAATTCTTTAATACCTTGTACCGCCTTATCTCCACAAACAACAATGCACACATTTGCGTATTCGACCATCTTGGTGTTTCTGCCATTTATCGCAATTTTTTTCAAAACCGTTTTATCCCTGATTACAACAAAACTATATGGTTTTTTATTCTTTGCTGATGGTGCATAACATCCGGCTTTAATGATCGTATTGATTATTTCTTGTGGTATTTCTTTATTAAGATATTTCCGAATACTTCTACGAGTATATATTATTTCAAGAAACCTGTTATTGATAAATGCATAGTTAGTTGTACTACTTGTTTGTGTGCCATTTCCTGAATCAATTTCTATTTTTATAGGGAGATCCTTTCCCATAATATTATCAATTTGTAATTTGGTCCGAAGCTCTTTATTTGTTTGGATAAAAAAAATATCGTTTCCTTTAGACATGATTTTTGCCCTAAATTGAATACCGTTTAATTCACACAAGGCATAAAGTGTACCTTTGTCTAGGGTAGTTATTTTTCTAATATTAACATTAAGGTAAATTAAAGAAAATCGACCTTCTTTACGTATTGAGCATGTTGTCTCTATCATATTTATCTCCGCGTTCGCAATGTCTGGCTAACATGGTAGTATACGGAATTTTTTCCGTATACCTCACCCCTTCACCCTTCCGTAAAATCACCTACCCACAGGGTTTCTGCTGCATTTTACCCCGGCTAAGCGTAGTTTACGGAACAATGATTTAGGGCATAATCACGATGTACGTCCTTAATCCTATTCATAAGTATAGATTCGTTTTTCTGATATATCAACAATAGCTTAAGCAATGGGAGGCTGAGTATGTCAACTCACGTTCGTTTTATGCACACCCTCGAATTATATTCATAACTCTATAAAGTACAAATAATGACCCAATACAAAAAAACCGGATTTAACTTTTCCAGAAAGAAGCTCCTTACTTAAGTTCCGTGCGCGTATGCTCATTCGCAAAACCTAACCGGATTGCTTTATACCACTGATTAGAGACTAAATACGCAGCAGCAAACCCTCATTTTACTTCCGCGTACACGCATTCGCGGCAATAAAAAACGGGACAGCCC
>JAFGKB010000010.1 GCA_016928755.1 Anaerolineae bacterium
AGCAAACTCAAGACAGCACCATTGGCAGAAGCCTTCTGGAACCATTCATATAGCCTAATACTCTGCCGCCCGGCTAAGATAACCACCGTATTTTCCAACTTCGCCAGAGAGAGCAGTAAATGACGCCATTCCTCTTCTAATTTCTCACTCTCTGTTGGTTGGACCTTCTCCATCGTGTCCATCCGCAGAATGACCCGCTTCTGGCCCGTAATAAGGCTGAAACAATGACGGAATGCTTCATCGGCAATATGACCCAATTCCGCCATCTTCTCAGAAGAAGCACCACCGGCCTGCAACATCTGGTCATACTCTCGCTGCTTGGCAAAATAGTCATCAAACTTACCCTTTCCGAGAGAGTGGGCCAACTGTTTATATACATTAGGCTTCAGGTGCATATTAGGATCTGCTAAATCGAGGATTTCCGGAATTATCAGGTTTGGACGTTGGCCGTAGCGGCGTGCTACCTCTTGCAAAGTAAACGTCTTTCCTAAACCCCCACGTCCGTGTAAACAGAGTATATGCGTTTGCACAGCGTTAATGGCCTGATCGATTTGATCTAATAAAGCAACACGTCCGATAAACTTCCGGGAACTCATTCTAAATCGTCCTCCGATTGGTCAAGGTAGTGATTAAGCTTCTCGTACAACATTTTAGTTTCCTGTTCTCCCAGGATTTCCTCAAAGAGCAAGTTAATATCCTCTATCTCTTTCAGTTGGGTAACAAATCGTTTTCTTAAATCCCGCACATCATATCTAAACTGTGACCGCAACCCTCTTAAATACTCAATAAGCTTCTCGGCTAGCTTCTCCCCATCAGGCAGTGGTGTTTCTAGATTAGTCATGTTATCACAAGGATAGTGCATTGAGTTTATATAATGATAGAAAGCCTGTAGCCCAACATATACCTGGGGTATACCGGCTAACGGCTGCGGCAAATCCTCGGTTGTAAATAATTCGTGATTGATCCTATATGCCAACCCATTGACCCTACTGTAATAATCCCGGTCACGTAACTTCATCTCTGCCACAAAGAGCTTTCGCACAATAGCATCCTCATAAAAACCCAGTAAGTTCTCACAGGGTTTCACCAAGCGTGTGCTGGCTAACTCTTGTAAGAGTTTATCTGCTGTAATGGATTCCGGCAGCTCAAAATCTATACCTGATCTTAAAAAGGCATCAATAATATCCCGGTTGAAATACAGTAACACACTGATACTACGCAAAAATGCCGTCAAATACTCCGGGGAAACTAATTTCCGTATCTCTTCAATAACAGGTACCACATGGTCACTAAAGAATACCTCATTTCTCCGGTCAAAATATCTTTGATCCACGCCCAAGTTAGTATCTTGGGCGATCTGTATCAAGATATCCTTAATACACTTTGGATGACCGCCGCTAATCTTATTGACGTTCGCCGCTATCAAGTTGAGCGTATCATCGCGCAGAGAAATCTGTGGCCCTTGGCGCGAGGCCCAGGTCACAACCATCGACTGAATCACATCGTGGGCAAAAGGCTCCAATTCTATCCAAACATGGCGAAATGGTATCTGATCCCACAATTCGATTAGGAGTTTATTCAACTCATCTTCGGAGCGTTTAAAAATCCGTCCGGCAAATAGCGTCTTAAAGATTATGCCCGCCTGCTTACGGGACCTTAAATCGGGGACAAATTCTCGCAATAACCACTTGGCGGCAGGTTCTGATAAGTATTCCACCGAATCTATTAGCAACACTATGCCCAGGTTGCCCTGTTCGTAGCGGGAATACTCGGTTACCAGGCGTGCAAAGCAGTCCTCAGCACGTATCAGGTTATCTTGCTGGACCACATCCTCACAAGTCTTCAGGACCTCAGAAGCCCCGAACTTCCCGGCAAACTTCTCCGCCAGTATAAAATAAAATTCTGAGAGCAAGTGATTAGCCTTAAGTGGAGAATACCGCTCCCACAACTCCTTAATATCCACATACACACACGTCCAGCCAATATTACTAAATTCCAGTTCCGCTTTCTTGAGTAAATAGGTCTTACCATATCCGGCAGGAGCCGTTATCACGAAATGCAAGATATCATTTCTTTGTAGCTTGCGTAATTCAATCTCCCGGTTCTCAAATTCAGGCATCAAATCTGGGCCAGGTGGTTTGGGACGCTTCGTAAGTTCAGGTATATGTTTACGCCAAAGCCGCAGTACCACATCTGAAGGAGTATCCTCTGCAATATCCTCACCTAAGTCCAGGAGAGCTTGTCTTATCTCTTTCTCAAAATCCGGCTCAGCCACCTCGGTATCTGTGATTTGATTACCCGGAGTCGCCGGGGTATGCGTTGCTTCTTCTGCGGTCACCAACTCCTGCTCTAACAAATCTGCCAGCTTTGCCAGCTCTTGATGGCAGGCATCTCGGGGACTAGTCCGCTCACTCAATATCCGTAACAATAAAGTAAGGAGATTTTTACCACTATCGTCATATCGCTCACCCAGATAACCAATCAATAACTGCACCCGGCTGGTGGGGTCATGAGCTGTTGGCAGTTGGTTCCGCCACGGACTGAGACGTTCATCCAAGAAAAAAGCCTTTACCTTATCATCGCTATCAAACGGCCCGCACTTCAGCATAGTCTCTTGTAAACGCCCGTATAAACCAGAAGGAATATCGCCCATAATGACCTCTTTGCTTTAAAAATCTACATCCACTTTATGAAATAATTCTACGTATTTTTATAGGTTTGTAAAATACTAACACTTACACCCGATAGACCGGGCTTAAAGCCCCATTCATGGGGCGTGACTGAGTAGCCCTGGGATTTATCCCTGGGCGGAATAAGCATTCACAAATATGATAGCATTTTCCCCCTAACTTATGGTAGACTTTATATAATGAGGAGCTACTATACGGTAAGTCACACCAACGATAACGAAAATTGGTGCATTGCACTTTCTTAAGTGCGTTGCACCTGATTCAAGACTACAAAAGTCTTAGAGACCTGTTGCTTTGGCATAAGCGCATCTTGATGGATGGAAGTCCGCTTTACAGGGGGACTATTAAGACTTTTGTAGTCTTCCGGCAAGCTACTTTTAAAGCGTGCGGTTAGGGAGGTAGGCTAATGGAATTTGAGACCATTATACACCGGCTGAACCATGCATTAGAACGTTTTGAACGTAAATACGGGGTAATGTCCCAGACCTTTTATGAAGTATACAACGCGGGTGAAGAGCCGGAAGACGATGCTTGGGTGTTGGATTTTGAGGAATGGGCGGGACTGTATGAGGTCTGGTGCGACCGGCGGCAAGCGTATGTAGAGGCGAGATAATATCCGGTACCGCGCATATGATGCGTGATATTCACTATATATTCAATGTAAAGGAGTGAAAGATGGAAGAAGTCACGCAAATGACATTGGAGTATCCGAAGGAATTGCCATTGCTGCTCAAGACATCGCGCAGCGAGTTTGAGGCTGAAGTGCGTTTCCTCGCGGCAGCCAAGTTGTATGAGCTTGGGCGGATTTCCTCCGGAAAGGCGGCGCGTATGGCCGGTGTCCCACGCGCGGAATTTATCACAAAGTTGGGGCAATACGGCATCCCGGCGGTGAACTTGTCGGGGGATGAAGTTTTGGAAGAGGTTAAAGCAGCCCTAGAACAGGATTAAGGATGAAGGCCGTCGTTGTTTGAGGTCATTCTAAACGGCTTTTGCTTTTTGCTCCACTGCGCACGCGGTAAGCGTGGGTGTCCTGGAGATAGTCTTGGATATAGGTTTCAAATGCTTTTTCTGATACGTCCATGCGTCACCTCTGAAAATACCATACCTCAGCGAAGTATTGCATTTCAATTCACTCCATTCGAAAGCCACGACGTTCTAAGGTTGGCATAGCTTGTTTCGTTACCAAGGTAATCATCACCGCCGTATCAGGCCAGTGTTGTTGCACCCGCGCATGGAGCTGTTTAAAATCCTTATCGTGATCCACAACCTCACCATTATGCATAGCAATATAGTAGCCTAGATATTGGTCACATAGTTGTGAATGTTGTTGACGATAGCACGCGCTTTCCTCGGCAATTTTACGGCGATCCAACTCCCAGAAATATTGCCGGAGTGCAACATTCAAAATGTCAGTGATAGCCGTACTTTGTTCCTGCGCAAGCTTTTCCGCACGTTGGTAAAGTGCGGGGTTAATCAAAGTAAGACCCATTTTAATCTCTCCTTATAAAATAAAGTGTTACCATGTGGCCAGCTACACCAACGACAATCGGTGCATTGCACTTAAGAAAGTGCCCGTGATTTCTTAATCACGCAGCACCTGATAGATTTTCAGAAGAGTGCCCGCACACCGATAAGCTTATCATATCATAGCCTGTGACAAGATGCAACGTAAATTTCGGGAGGGGGTGCGTTTTTGGAAACACTGACGCTCCCTAATTTTGAAATACACTCGACGATGCCTGTGTCCTGGATTTTGAGGAACAGCAAATATCGCATTGTCCATTTATACTTTTTGGAGTAAAATATAATTGGTTATATGGGAATATAGGACTAATTTATGTCATTAAGTATAACTTACGGCAGAACGCCTGCCTCATACCAGGAGGAACACAGTGTCCAACACATATGCTGAACATCCTGACTTAACTTGCCCTGCTTGTGATGAAAACTTCACCGTCGAGGTCTACCTAGTGGTAGACATAAATGAACGCCCCGATCTGTTACCTACTTTGAAAGAAGGAACATTACACACGTTTTTCTGTCCGGCATGTCAACATACCGCTGAACTAGATGTTCCCCTCCTAATAGTCCGTCCAGGGGGAACTCCCCCGCTGCTCTTTTCCCCGGCGCAGCGTACCTCTCAGGAACAAGATCATGAACATGCGGTTGGATTGGTGGGTCATTTACAAGTAAGCCTTGGAGATGCTTGGGATGACGGATGGTTGGCTGAAGGTCTGACAGGAATACCACGACAATTATTATCTGTCATTTTAGATGGTGATGATCCCGCAACAGTAATGGAACAGCTAGCAAGCCAAGCTGCCCAAGAAATAGAACGATTGCGTCAAGAAGATCCGGAGGCTTATGCAGAATTAGAGAAAGCTGCATGGGAAATGAGAGAGGAGACCACCAAAGTATCCCCAATAAACGAAGAATTTCCGGATAAAGACCGAGCTTTGGCAGATAAACTAATCACCTGGATTCAGCAAGAAACATTAGAAGAAGCCGAAAACTACTTATGTAAGTACGCGGACGAATTACTAACAGATGGAACATTTACCATAATGAATAGGTTGGTGCAGGTCAATCCACAAAATTCCAATGTAAGTGAGCATCAAAAACGACTATCAATAGCACGAGAGATAGGTATTGCAGAAATGTATGCCGGTATTCGTCGCCGGCGACTACAGGAAAATATAGAAAAAGCATTGCAACAAGCTGGCCCCATCGGACTACAGATTATGCACTTTATCCAATCCGACGAAGACACAGCCGTTGCCTTGTTGCAGACCGAAGCTACCATCCTGTTAACGCTGGACACCGGACATTTATTTGAACAGATATTACAAGCAATACGTGAAGTTGGTGATAAGAGCCTGGTTGTACATTGGGAAAAACGCTATCAACAGTGGCAACTAGCCTACCATACCCGTGTGGGTAGCCCATTGCGCGCCGCGCCGGAGGAGACAATGCCATCGACGTGGCAATCACAGCCAGAGAGTTGGAAAGAACAAATTGATCATCAACCAGCTCAGACCGAACGCGGAAGTAAATACACAGTAATCCGTGCTATTAATAGTGCTATTGGCGATAACGCACTGGTTATTAATAATGTAGGGCATCTCCCATTATGTTGGAAAACACCATCTGAAGGACGACCTCGGCTAGCCCGTACCGCTGTGGGACGAGAAGCAGAACTAGAGGAATTGCATCAACGACTACTTGCAGAACAGAATACAGCTTTAATCAGCCAAGGGACATCAGCCGCCTTGCGCGGCCAACCGGCAATTGGTAAAACAACCCTGGCGGCAATGTATGTAGAACGTTACGGTGTAGAATATCCAGGTGGTACTTTGTGGTTAGAAATAGGTCCTGATCGGCGTAGTGCGGATGATGTCATAGCTATCTTGCAACATATAGCTACCTATGCGTACAATGCTGATCCACAGGCTAATGCACTACTGGAAAACACAGTTTTTGCATCTGATGTAGTCCGAACATTACTGCAAGGACATGGTGCTTTGTTGGTTGTTATTGATGATGTATGGGATACTGCTGCGTTATGTGAAATCCAAAACGCACTCCCCAATGATGCATTTGTGTTATTAACAACCCGCGATTATGAGGTAGCTTTTGCACTCGAGGAAAGTATTGCCGCTATACAAACACTGGACGTACTCTCTGCACCAGATGCACGTTCACTGTTGCAAACCAGGGCGACAGGCTTATCCAATGAATTAGCCGATAAAATCGCGAATGGACTGGGACGGCATGCTCTGGCTTTGACGTTAGCTGCTGGTACGTTAGTCTCTCACAAGAAACATCGCTATACGCAAACAGCCACAGAACTATTGCATCGTGTATCTACAGGACAAGGCTTTGGTGAACTCCCTTTAAAATCCTCTGAACGCTTGAGCGAAGTAGAAATTGCATTTAAGTACAGTTATGATGAATTAGGACAAGGCATACATGGGGAAGAACAACAAGCATGGTTTCGCGCCTTAGGAACTTTTGCGCAAGAAGCCGATTTTGATACAGTCGCTGCGGCAGCAGTTTGGGATGTAGAAGCTAAACAAGCAGAGAAATTTCTTCTGCTAATGGATGAATTAGGGTTAATCCAAGAAACTGAAGCAGGAGGCCGTTGGCAACAACATGCATTACTACGAGCCTATGCCCTTAGTTTACAAACAACAGCAGAGCGTATCCAATTTTCGGAGCGACATACAGATTATTACCTTAAATTCACACAAACTTGCTACGAACAAAAACCTCGTGCATACCACCTAGTGGAATTAGAATTTGCACAGCTACAGCATGCATTTATGTGGTGCAAAACATATAGTCCCCGTCGCACCACACGAATGGCTTTGTTATTAGATGATTTTATGCGCAACCGTGGGCGTGTTATGGTACTTAACCAATGGTTACAGACGGCTTTACAAGGTGCAGAACTCTATGATGACCGGCTGGGGAAAGCCAACACCCTTCAGAGCCTGGGGGATTTGGC
>JAFGKB010000324.1 GCA_016928755.1 Anaerolineae bacterium
AGATTACAAAAGTCTTTAGTTGTATTAGCTGAAGAGTGAAAATCACGGGCATTTAAGAAAGTACAATGCACCGATTTTCAGAGGAGTTTATGAATCAGGTAAATCTGATCGGTTTATATGTACTTGCTGTCGCTTTACTTATCGCTGCTATTGATTGGGGCATTGTATTTAAGAGTTGGAAGAAAGCTGATTATGCTTTTAAACCTTTGACTCAAGCCACAATCATCTTCGGCGCGTGGTTATTGACCCAGGGGACCCATGATAGCTGGCAAGCAACTTTCTTCATTCCGGGCTTCGTTTTTTCATTGATTGGGGATGTGTTTTTGTTATTTTCTTCAATCAAAGGGTGCTTTGTCAGTGGTATGGTAGCTTTCTTGTTGGCCCATATTTGTTATATCTTGGGTTTAAGTCCTACTTTACCCCCGGCTTTACCGGTTTTAGCTTTGTTGGTGATATTGGGGATGTCTGTCACTCCCCTATACCGCCGGCTATTCGCAGCTATTCAACGGGGTGACCATAAAAATCTGGTGATTCCCATTGGGGTTTATGGAGCGGTTCTCTTTTTCATGGTCGTTGCTGCGTGGAGTACATTATTCCGGCCGGCTTGGATTTCTCTACGGCGAGGGTTAGTCATTGCCGGTGCATCTTTATTCTTTGCTTCGGATATGATTTTATCGTGGAACCGGTTTGTTTCCTCTTCCAAACTTTTGAGAGTTCTGGTGCGGGTTACTTACCATTCGGCCCAAGTTCTCCTGGCGGCTTCAATTGCAATACCCGGTTAAGAAATTTTCTCAATAGGACGGCTCGATAATGGTAGATACTGAATATATTCAAACCGCTATGGAATTTGACCCTGAGAAGGTAGCGCAAGGACAGGAATATGCCCGCGTTAAGCGACGCTGGATGCTGGTGGAATTAATCCTCTTCTTGGTTCTTATCCTAGCTTTTTGGTTAAGTGGTGCTTCTGTAATCCTTAAGCAACTGTTGATCGATTTAGGTGTGCAATCTAAACCGGCTTTGGTGGCGGCCTATATAGCCCTGTGCACTCTAGGGGCAGCGTTAATCTCTCTGCCTTTAGATTGGTGGGTCGGTTATGTTCTGCCTCACCGTTATGACTTAAGTACGGAAACCCTTACGGGATGGATGGGTGACTTGCTCAAATCATTGATTCTAAGTTTGGTATTAGGTATTCCTGTTGCAGAGGTTGTTTACTGGCTTTTAGGAACCCTGGGTGCGATATGGTGGGTATGGGCCGCGGCATTCGTAATTCTCTTCGATGTAGTTCTTGGGATGCTTTCCCCCGTCTTGTTAGTTCCCCTTTTCTTTAAACTGACACCCCTGGAGGATAGTGCTTTGGTGGCGCGGATTAAACAATTAGGAGAACGCACTCATACCCAGGTTGCGGAAGTCTATACGATTGATCTAAGTCGTCGTACTAAAGCGGCTAATGCTATGGTGATGGGGTTAGGCCGTACGAAACGTATCGCTTTAGGAGACACCCTCTCTGCAGATTATAGCGCGGATGAGATTGAGGGCATTTTGGCCCATGAATTAGGTCACCAGGTACACCATGACCTGGAGCTAGGGTTGGTTGTACAGAGTGCTTTGACGTTTGGCGGGATGTATGTGGCGCATAGGTTTTTAGCGTGGGGTATAGTCCGGTTTGATTTTCAAGGGTTGGATGATGTTGCAGCCCTGCCCTTATTTGTATTAGCCATAGCTCTATTTTCGTTGTTCTCTGCCCCTCTAAGTAATGCTTATTCACGTTGGCGCGAACGTTTGGCGGATGCTTTTGCAGTCCAGACTATTGATAATTCCCAGTCTTTTGCCAATGCCTTGGTGAAGTTGGGTAATCAAAATCTCTCTGACCCAGAACCGCCGGCTTGGGTGGTCTGGTTGATGTATAGCCATCCACCGCTTAAGGCCCGTGTCGAGGCTGTTCGTAACCTTTAATAAAAAGCGTTAGCAGCCCTTGTCTCAAGGGCTGCTATAGTTAGCTTGTCTCTTAGTTGTTCCTGATACAGTTTTACCAACGTCGCCGGCGCGGGATAATGATCCAGAGGATGGTATAGGGGATCAACCCTGGTAGACCACCGGGCAGGAAAAGGATGAGAAATCCCAACCGGAACCAAAATGGAGAGATGCCGAGAAACTCCCCCAAGCCACCACAAACACCGGCAATAATACCGTTCTGACGTCGTAACTTATCACCATTATTACGTGACATTTTTTACCTCCATATAAGATAAAGAATAATTGTTTAATCAATCACCAAATACTTGTTGCACTTCAAAAACAAATGTCTTAAAAAGCGTTGTTCCTGGCTCTGACTCCATCCTTTGAGCGAAGACCTCGGTCAGGGCGGTGTAATACCACGTTTGCTTTTCTCTGGAACGCTTGAAACGTGCCCAGATAGCATCACCGACCTTTGCATATCCCTCTCGAATGGTACGGATATTGTCGAGCTTGTCGGCACAGGCGATTAAGAGTAAATCCATTGGTGCGTCCCTGAGCAGTGTCAGTGTATGAGCCTTGCGGCGTTCCCAGGACCATTGCTTATCGGGTTCCGTCATACCCTGTACCAACGTAGCTACTTCGTCCCCAAAATTCTCTCGAATGTCTTCCAGGGTGGTATCTGTGTCTTCGACCGTATCATGTAATACCCCGGCAATGACTAAAGGCTCTGCACAGTCTAGCTCAATTAAGATTTTCGCTACCCTTAATGGATGGATAATATAGGGGATTTTTGTCCCCTTTCGATATTGCCCGCTATGTGCATGAGTTGCAAATTCAATCGCTTTAAAGAGCATATTTTTCCTTTCACTTAATCTACGTAGAAAGCGGTAAGGAGTTTCATAATTCTCCTGGAAGATTCTATTTACAAGAGAAATATCATACCAATACCAGAAACTGTAATAATCAGTAATATTGGTAGTAGCGACTTGCGTAATTCTGGTGAACCGGTACTTAATGCAAATACTCCTTTGAAGATTGTATTGGAGATACAAGCTAGTAGAATGGCTTGTGAAGCCACATTTAGGTTAATACTCTCTGCGCCTTGGAGTAGTTCAACCATAGATAGTGCAATCACATTGACATCCACAAGTCCGGCAAGGGTACTGGAGACATATACCCCTGTTGTCCCAAATTGCAGTTGTGCGGCTTTGGAGATGATTAAAGCCAGCGCATAAATTGCCCCGAATTTCAGAGCCGGGCCTAACTCGAAAGGATTTGAAAAATCAATATCATCTTTTTCATCGACTCTGCGTACAGAGAATAATACACCGCAATAAATTAAGCCCAGGCCAGTAGGAACGACCATAGGTACAAGTAGGGTCTTCGCTAATTCTGCATTTAGCGCTGCGATAATAACCAATACGCGGATGAACATCACTGTCCAGGCCATCGTTATAGCCAGAGCGATGGGGACCGCTAACTTGGAGTCTTTTTTACTGCGTTCAGATAGGCTAATTGTAACCGCCGTGCTGGATGCGATCCCGCCCACTAAGCCTGTCAGCTCAATTCCCCGTTGCGCACCGACAAGTTTGATTAATGTATAGCCGAGGAAACCAATACCGGAAATAAAGACGACCATCAGCCATATATTATAAGGATTGATAATATCTAGTGGTGGTATCCCGTAGTTCTTATCCGGTAATATCGGTAAGACTATGGCCGTAATAATGGCGAATTTTAAAATAGCGTAAATATCTTCATCCGTTAGCTTCTTAACAAAGTTCCTTGTTTCGGGTTTTATGGATAGTAAGGATGTGATTGTAACGGCTATCGCTGCGGCCAGTTCTATTTGTCCCCAATAGCAGATTGCTCCCATAAGAAAAGTCAAGATGGCCGAGACTTGGGACGTCATGCCAAGTTTACCCTTTTTAGTCTCTGTAAAGTACGAGATGGCAATTAGTAGGGTTAAGGTTGTTCCTGATAGCATAAGAGGTATGGCCGACATATGCAGTGTTGATAATAATGCGGAAATACAACCACTCATTCCTATGAGCGCATAGGTACGTATCCCCCCAAATAATTCCTTACTTGGCTTAACATGGGCGTATTCTCTCTCTAAGCCGATCAATGCTCCCATAATGGTAGCAACGGCAAAATAGTAGATTTGTGTATCTTCTTGCATATTTTTAGGATTATCTTTAGTATTATAAGTTTACGATGTTATTTATTGGTGCGTTGATGTTGCAAAAACCAAGTGTAAAGTTCTGGGTTGTCGTAGGTTTCAGTCCATACATCATGAGTCCCGTTGGGATATACAGTGAAGCGCACCTTGCCATCACAGGCTTTTAATGCCTCAACCATACACACCGATTCCTCAATCGGCACGATTTTATCCTGTGTCCCGTGGAAAACCCAGATGGGCAGATGGCGGAACTCACAGGTGCGCTCTGGGAACCCTAGGTATTTCTTGCCGCCGCCACAGATAGGGGCGATGGCAGCGAAACGGTGGGGATAAGCCAGTGCCATATGCCAGGTTCCAAAGCCTCCCATACTCAAACCGGTTACATAGACGCGGTCTTCGTCAACCTTATACTTATCTGCGATCCCATCCAACAGTGCCCCCAAGATTTCTATATGATTGCTCCAGCGGGTATACATCGGACATAATGGCGCGATAGCGATAAAAGGGAAATCTTCATAAGTCTGCACTATTTTGGGAATGCCATTCTTCTTAAGCATTTCTAAATCGTCGCCGCGTGAGCCTATCCCATGTAAATATAAAATCAGGGGCCAGTTTTTTTGTTGCTCCTGATCATATCCTTGCGGTAGAAATAGCCAGTATTTTAGTTGTTGGGTTGTGGTGAATTGTTTTGTTATTGTGTGTGCTTCCATGCTCATTACTATATTATCCATCCTTACTATTCTATGGCTGAGTATGGTGTAATTGTAACATGAGGGCATGTTCAATGCAAGGCCGATGGTTTTGGAACTACAAAAGCTTTCGTTTAAGCCCTTTGCCTTACCGGGAAATTGCTAAACCATCCAGAAGCTTTTTAGCTTCTGGATGGTCGCTTCTGGGAGTGTATTCACTCCGTCTTGAATCGTAGTATTTTAGCTATGTCTATTCCGCTTTCACAATTTCGCTTATCAGCCATTTACCTCCAGTGCTTTCTAACGTTACTTTGAGATTATAAGGCTGTTCATTGCCGGCCCAGTAAGTGTGGACTGTAATTTCTGCCTTGTTTTCTGAAATCTCACCGGACTCTACAGTGAAACGCTCTGGGATATCTTGCGCTTGTAAGAATGGGTCATAGCCACCGGGGCGATCTTGGAATGATGCTAACGTCTCCTCGACGTTTGCAATCAGTCCCTGTGAGAGATACGGGCTATTTTTGTAAGCGCCATCTACTAACGGGTTGCCCCGGCTTTGGGTCTCTTCATCAAATGCCACATAGTCAAGATACCATGTGTAGAATGATTTGGTGACCGCTTCTGGAGACTGTGTCCCGGAAGTCTTGGGCGTTTCAGATTGTGCCGCTTGTGAATTCTGAGCACATCCGGCGACCCCTACAATGATGAGTAATACCAATACACTTAACAATTTGCGAGCCATTATATTTTACCTCCTAAAATAGATTTTTTGGCTTCTAATATGTTGACGTAGAAGGAGAGCCTAATGTTCCCAAAATTCCGTTTTTAGTGCAAAGACTGGTAATATGGCTAAGTTTGTATGGGTCACTTGACCAGGTTTTATAATTGGCTCTGCTGTATTCTTCTCTGGGAACACTTAGTTCTATTTTCGCAGCCTCTAATTCGGCCAGACTGCTCCGGAAATCATCGTTTCGGAAGTTTTTGGTTGCTCCCTATTAAAATGGAAGAACAGGTTTAAAATAGTCTGTAGATTTGGACATTGAGCTTTAAACAAGTAATAGTGAATGAAGTGTATTAGCAGTCAGTGCCCCGCGTACTTTGTGCGCGGGGTAAAGTTTGGAAGTTCACAGAGCCTCTTTTTCAAGATAAGCGATAAAAACTTTAGAGTCTTGTGTATTGAATCGTTATACTCTCTGGAGGTTATAGATGAAGGAAAAAGCGCATATGTCGTTTTGGGGTATCGGTCCCCTTTTTGTCATCTTGAGTCTTTCGATTACTCTTCCGGTTGGATACCTTGCTTATCAATATAGAACCCGTTTCACACTGGCTTTCGCTCCGGTTTTGTTTTACATTACCGGGTTGCTTGTCTTGTTAATTGGGGTGTGTTTCTGGGTTATTGCTGGTAGCCAGGTCGATGATTATATTAGAGAGGGAACGCTTGCCGATAAAGGTTTGTATGGAATTGTAAGACATCCAATCTATTTCGGAATATATTTTGTCTTTACCGGCATACTTATCTGCACCCGTTCTGTGATCTTAATACCACTTATTCCCATTATCTATCTGGTATTAGCTCTGTTGTTGCGACGGGAGGAGCAAACCTTGTATATGGTATTTGGTGAGAGATTTGAGGCTTATAAGAGAGCCGTGAATTTAATCATACCTAAGCCGCAATCTCTAGCTGTTGCCTTTTTCTATCCTGAAAAGACAAGGAACGCATTTGAGGGGCTATATATTATCAAGAGTCGAGATGTTAACCTCTATGTTTATACCGATGGTAAGGATGTTATCTGCATAGATGCGGGTTATGATGACCCTGGCATAGTGGCCGAGTTTAATACAGTAGGTTTAGATATAGACCGGGTTTCGGCTGTCTTCCTAACCCATTCGGATATTGACCATCTCGGCGGCCTGGATTTGTTTCAAAGTGCCGAAATCTATCTAGGTCGTGATGAAGAGGATTTGGTAGAGCAGTCCAGGGGACGGTTCTTCAATATCTACAAAAACAAGAGAATCCATAGACCCTATCACTTGCTTGGTGAGAACGATGTTGTCAAGACAGGGAATATTGAGGTCGAAGCGATTGAAACACCAGGGCATACCATTGGCCATATGAGTTATCTAGTGGCCGGCAAGTACCTATTTACCGGGGATGCTGTTCTCTTGCAAAATGGAGTACTGAAACCTTTCTACCGCATCCTCAGTATGGATCATAAGGCCACAATAGCCTCGGCAGAGAAAATAAAAAGGATACAGTCTATTCAATGGATTTGCACGGGCCATACCGGCATAGGTAGGGCTAGAGATTATCTCCGGTGAATGGGTAAAATGGCAACTGCTCCAGTGTGTGCTTTTTATAGCTGAATAGTTACTATCCCCTTTTTTTACTTTACATCCTGTTCGTATTGTCTATACTTGTTAATGCATTCATGAATCCAATTAAGGAGAGGGTCAATGAGCAAGTCCACTAAAGGTGTGTTGATTATGGTCGCGTTAGGTACAGTTATTATACTGCTGGCTGGCGTGGCTATTTTACTCAATCCAGTCGGGACCCCTATGAACTGGGGAGTTCGCGCTACTGCTATAGTGGGGTACGTGGCGGTTTTTCTGGCGGTTCTATCCTCCGCCTATATGCGTGAACTGTATCGTACCCTTGGGCGGCCTTTCTTGTGGGGCCACCATGTTCTGTCGATCTCTGGATTGGTCTTGCTGACTCTGCACCCATTAATCCTGGCTATAGAGGTTGCCAGTGCGGCGGTCTTTATTCCCCGGTTTGATTCTTTATCGCTCTTCTTACAACTTGGTGGCCGTCCGGCCCTCTACTTGATGTTTATGGCTTCCCTTGGCGCCGTACTGCGGAAGAGTTGGAAGAAAAATTGGCGCACTGTCCACCAGCTTAACTATATTGCCTTTTTACTAGGGACAGTGCATGCGGTAATGATTGGTACAGACTTTAGCCAGCCTTTCTTGCGTGTCATACCCATAGCTATGGCACTTGCCGTGAGTGCCGTATTTGTCCATAAACGGCTGAAGCAGAAACATCCTAAAAATCGTAAGAAAAACTGAAACTGATCAAGTCTTTTCTTGAAGCTGCGGCAGTTCCCGGCTAGTACTTCCCTGAAAATCGGTGCATTGCACTTTCTTAAGTGCCCGTGATTTCTTAATCACGCTGCACCTGATTTTCAGAGAGAGGATTACTGGTTGCCATTGTGCTTTTACCCACCTTGTTTCATTACGATGCTGCCTTGTGGAACCCCGATATCCTGTCCGATAATGGGACACTTTGCCTTTAACAGGTAGAAAACCCGGGATTCACTGGGGACAGATTCGTAATTGGATTGTCCTTTTGAGATAATCACTGGGGCTTCTGCAAAACGTTTCTGGAACTCCGGTGAACAGCGATCCAGGATAGTGCCTATGGAATCCAATCCATTATCAATGATTTCGGCTATTTTATCTAATCCGGCTGCCACAGCATCTTCATAAGTGGCATCGTTGAGTGAGGGGCCACCTTTGACCACGTAGGTCACCGGCACATCCAGGGTCTCTATTAGGACGCGGTCAAAGACAGTCTCCCCGGCGTTGTCGGCCAGGTACAGCAGGTTATCTGCTTCGCGCAGTGCAGCTTGGAAAGCTTCTATATCGTTGATGGTTGGTGGCTGACTGAGTACTTGGTCAATGGCTTGCTCTAAATCATGTTCATGATCAACAGCGAAGTCGATAACATTGCCGGCGATAGCCAGTCTGATGGCGGTGTCCAGGGGAGCGATGGATTCTTTTACCAGCTTCTTCAGTTCTGGGTAAAAGTCCAGGGCTTGTTGGGTACTTATCCTCTTGCTCTCTTTATAAGGGTCTTGGGTCTGGGTTTCTTCTCTGATAATACGGTGAATGCGATCTCCTACTTCCGGTGGGGTAACTGTGGCATCAAACTCGGTGAGGGCGACCAAGACCCGGTGCATAATTGTGAATTGTTGTTCTTCGTCAGCTCCTGCAAAGTGCATCGCCATCAATGCTTGATTGAGGAAGCAAGGGTAACAGCCGATGTAAGTCTTCATTTTTTCTCCTTATTCTGTTCTAAAGCGTTAAAGCATTGGACATACATTAGAGGATTCTAGCAGTCCGATGGTTTATGTCAATCTTTTGAAACTATTTTATAACTGTAAATTGTGTTCGATACTTTTGACTTTTGTGCATAAAACCGCTAAAATCTAAAGTATAAGTATATTGACGGAAGGAGTTTGTCATATGCTACAAGAGTATACGCAAGTTATTGAGACCCATCGTACGTCTGAAGAGATTTCTTTTTTGCAATATAGTGAGGGTGAGAGAACCTTTATCGCTTGGCATGGTATTACGTCGGTTAACCGTATGTGGTACTGGGATATTCTATGGCCAAAGGGGAAAGTTATCCTTGCCGGCCTCCCCGGTCATGGGCCGGTTGAGAATTATCCCTGGGCACACTATGCGGCCTGGACGCCGCAGCACTTTATAGATATCGGCATCGAGACCGTGCGTAGCCATACAAATGGTACACCGGTCACTTTATTGGGGCATTCAACCGGGGGGATGATTGCTTTGGGGGTGGCCTTACAAGCCCCAGAACTTGTGGACCGCTTAATTCTTATTGCCCCTGTTATCTGGTCTGAGTTAACCGGTATTGTACGTACTTGGGAGGACGCCGCACGTTATCCCAAACTCCTGCGTGCTTTGGTAGCTGCCAGCGTTTTACCGGGACAGCGTTCTATGGTTGTCTTAAAGTCTACTTTACGGTTTTTTGCCAGTGACAATGAATCTTTTTATAATAGCCCCCTTTTAGCTCCTACATTACGTTGGGGATATTCCCATTACCAACTGTCTCCTATAGATGGTATTGCGGGTACGGCTGCGGTTCTAAGTCAGGCCGACTTGCGTCCCCTTGTTCAGGAATGCGAACTTCAAGTCCCAACTTTGTTGTTTCATGGTGTGGATGACCATATTGTCCCCTTTACCCAATCTCTGTGGCTGTCGCAAGCTGGCTCGGTGGTTGAATTGGTGGCTTATCCTGGCGCTGGTCATATGCTGTATGTTGAACGCCAGCAACAGCTTGAGGATAAGATTAAGGCGTGGTTGGAAGATCCTCCGGGAGGTAAGTAGTGATAAACTTGCGATCTAAATTTGTGGGGTGTCTCGTTGGCAGTGCATTAGGGGATGCCATTGGAGAGCTGGCTTTTTCACATATCACCGTGCCCACTCTACGTGCGCGGATCGCACAACTTGCCACTTTAACTTACACTGACGATACCGCGATGACTCTTGGCCTGGCTGAGTCCCTAATTCAGCTTGGGGTTGTTGATGAGCAGGCATTAGGCGATATATTCCGTAAAAACTATCGGCATGAGCCAAACCGGGGTTATGCCATTGGTCCGCCTACTATTTTCTCGCGGGTGGAGCAGGAGTCTATATCTTATGTTACGGCGGCCCAGGAACTATTTGATGGCGAAGGTTCTTATGGTAACGGTGCCGCGATGCGTATTGCCCCTTTAGGTTTGTTGTTTTACGATAGCCCCGATCTTAATGATTGGGCGCGGCGTTCGGCTATGGTGACCCATGCCCATCCCATCGGCATTGATGGCGCGGTTGTATTGGCCTCTGCTATCTCCCAGGTAGTAACGTTAGACCCCCGCCAGCAGTTCCCATTGGGAAACTTTGCCCAACGTCTGATGACCGTTGCGCATACCCCTGAAATGCAGGAAGCTTTAGGACTTGTCCATAATATGTTGGATACGGGTGTGGAGAGTTGGAGTGTTGGGATGCGTGTGGGACAAGGTGTTGCAGCCCATAAGTCGGTACCCTTTGCCATCTATGCTTTCTTAAGGCATCCCCAGTCTTTTGTTGAGTGTCTCTTCTGTGCGGTTTTGAATGCCGGCGACCGTGATACTGTCGGGGCTATGGCCGGCGCTTTGTCCGGTGCGTACCTGGGATTTGAGAATCTCCCACAGAACTGGTTTAGTCG
>JAFGKB010000079.1 GCA_016928755.1 Anaerolineae bacterium
AGTCTGGCGGTCTTGGGTGACGAGAACCAAACCTGGCGACCACAACGCTATGGATATGAACTATGGGGCTGTAAAGCATGCCTGGAGTTCCCGACCGTGCAGCTTTTGGATTACCGGGAACGGTGGGCTGAACTGGAACAGAGCGACAACCCGTTTGCCGTCATCGTTATGGCCCATCTGAAAACCCAGGAAACACGCCAAGATGTTATGGCGCGCAAGGATTGGAAGTTTAGTCTGTTACGCCGCCTGTACGAGCACGGTTACCGGCGGAACGATGTCGTGAACCTGTTTATGTTTATCGACTGGCTGATGAATCTACCCCCTGAATTGGAACAGGCATTGCGACAAGAATTACGTAATTATGAGGAGGAACAACAAATGGATTACATGACCAGTTTTGAACGGGCTGGTTACCAGCGGGGTGTTAAGGAAGGCATAGAGCAAGGTATAGAACAAACAACTAAAGAGGCTATTTTAAAGGTCCTGGAAGTACGCTTTGGTAAACTGCCGGACACAGTGGAGCTACCGGTAACCAAGATGAAAGATTTAGCGCGCCTCAAGACTTTGCTGGAAAAGACCGCTGCCGTAAACTCGCTGAATGAGTTTGAAGCATTACTGAATTAAGTCTTAACCTATTATCCAGACGGGTACTACTCGAGTGGAATTCACTATCCTTCCAGGAAGGATCTACCAATAAGCTAAAAAAACTTGTCGGTAGATTGCTTCCTGGAAGGTTGATTTATGCTAGACTGAGTCATAATGGAAATCGTTTTTTAGCAGACTCACGGGTTAGCTAAGCAAAGGAGAGTATAGAGATGATGAACTGGCAATGGATATTTTTTGAGGCGTTATTTCTATGTCTGTTAATCTCAGGTTGTCAAAGGACTCTGGACCCCGTGCCCTTGACAGTTACTATGACGGCGACAATACAAGACGTTAAGTCTTCTGTCACACCCGAACTTGTCCCCCCAGGAAATAGTGGGTCGGATGAGATTGAACTATCCGAAATCGTCTCACCAGAGCCGGTCCCGGATATCGTTGAACCGGATGTGGTTACGGTTACACCGGAAGCCACCGGCTATCCAGATGCCCGGATTACAATTATTTACGATAACACAGCCTATGATAAACGCCTAACTCCGGTCTGGGGGTTTGCTGCCCTGGTCGAGTATGGCGATTTCGTGATGCTCTTTGATACTGGTGGGGATGCGACCACCCTTTTGCGGAATATGGAACTCCTGGGTATTGATCCGGCACGCATTCAAGCCGTGGTTCTATCCCATATACACGGCGACCATATTGGTGGGATGGTGGGGCTTTTGGAAACCGGTGTGCAGCCTACGGTTTATGTTTTACCCTCTTTTAATGCAAGCTTCAAGCAACAAATAGCAGCCTATACCAGCATTATCGAGGTTATCCCCGGCCAGGTGATAGTGGATGGCCTTGTATCTACAGGAGAGCTACATAGTGGTATAATTCCTGAGCAAGCTCTCGTCGTGGAGACACCCGAAGGACAGATTGTTATTACCGGGTGCGCCCATCCAGGCATTGTGGAGATTATCCAGGCTGCCAAAGACCTATCCGGCAGTCCTATACATTTAGTACTGGGTGGGTTTCACTTAATGGATAAGTCCACGCTGCAAATCCAGGAGATACTGGCAACTTTCCGCGCGTTGGAGGTCAAGCAGGTTATGCCCACCCATTGTACCGGGGAAGTTGCTATAAAAATGTTCGCCGAGGAGTATGGCATGGATTATATACAAGGTGGGGCGGGGCGCGTTATTGAGGTGGGCCAGATGGTGACCCAAATTGATGAGTAAGACTATATTGGAGGCATTAAATGACAACGGCATCACCCATACACATCGGTATGAATGGACGATTTTTCCCCGGCAACTGGCGACCCGCTTTACAAGAGATCGCTTTTGCCCAGGCATCCGGATTCGAGGTTCTTCAGTTCCAGGGACGCGGAGATAAGCCTATCCATGAGAATTTAGCAGCTTCTCTTGATAACGTAGCTGAAGCTCTGGTAAAAGCGGATCTGATCCCTACCGTGGAATTGGTCATCCATATTGATGCTGGTGGTCATACTAAGACCGGGATGACACCTTTGGAAGTTCTCAAAGCCGATATACCTACTATTGAGGCGTTTGCCTGTGATTATGTCCACTGGCACCTAGTCCCCTTAGATCAGACTATCTCCGAGTCCGCTTGCCGTACTTTGGAGTTATCACTACGCCCCCAATTTGCCGCAGGTGTGAAATTAGCAGAGGAATACAGATTTGAATTCGGTTTTGAACATAATGAGCCGGAAATTGGTCTGTTTTCGACGCCCCGGAGTTGTGCGGCTTTATTGGACGCCATTCCCGGCCTCAAGTTTGTCTGGGACTTTTGCCATACTATCCCGGAGCATCTCACCACTTTCCAGGCCTTCATTCCCCGGATGAGCTTAGTCCACGTTTCAGATACCCCCTTGCCGGAAGTCAACCACCATTTACCCCTGGGATTGGGATCTGTGGATTTTATCGCCTATTGTAAAACTCTGCTCGAACAGGGTTTCTCTGGCCCGGCCATTCTTGAAATTGGCGGATTGCCCAAATCCGGTGGCTATGGGCGGGATACCGATATCGCTTTGAAGGACTCACTGCATTTTCTACAAAATGCGGCAGCATCTGCACAACGGAGTATTGCGTGGATCAACAAACGTTAAACCTTGCGCTTTACCCCCTTTACGTTACAATCTGCTGTTGATTTCATAGTAAACTCGTGACCAGGAGGAGACGTGGAGCAAGAGTTCATTATTACGGCAGTAAGCACAGATTTATCTCTGGACCACCGGCAAGTCAAAGCTGCCGTTACGTTACTAGATGAGGGTAACACGGTACCTTTTGTCGCACGTTACCGCAAAGAGGTAACCGGTGCACTTGATGAAGAGCAACTGCGCCAGATTTCAGAACGCCTGGCCTATCGTCGCAATATGGAAGAGCGGCGCGAGACTATCTTAAAGAGCCTTGAATCCCAGGATGTTCTGACCCCAGAGTTACAAGCAGCGGTGACAGACGCGGATACGCTTCAACGATTGGAGGACCTGTACCGCCCTTATAAGCCCAAACGACGCACTCGTGCGACCGTTGCCCGTGAGAAAGGCCTTGGCCCATTGGCGGACCTGATATTGGTACAATCTGATGCTGGCAACCGTGAGTCTCTCGCCGAGACCTTCTTAAATGATGATGTCCCTTCGGTTATGGATGCCTACACCGGCGCGCGGGATATCGTCGCTGAGGCCATTGCCGACGCTCCTGAAATCCGGGATTCGGTGCGTAACTTGGCACAGCGTAAAGCGGTACTCTCCGTTGCGGGTTTAGATGAAAGCAAGGACCCAGAAAGTCTGTATAAGATGTATTATGATTTTGTTGGTGATTTACGCCGCTTACGTCCGCATCAGATTCTCGCTATTAACCGGGCCGAACGTGAAGGTGTTTTCAAATTGGCTATGGAATTACCGGAACCGGAGGCATTGGGGATCCTGGCCAAGTATTACCCGTCTGATGCTGCTAGTCCTCTGGCCGATGACCTGGTAGAAGCCCGGGAGGATGGTTACCGCCGGTTACTTCTTCCGGCGATTGAGCGTGAAATGCGGCGACAGTTGACCGAGGTCGCTGACGCCCACGCGATAGAGGTCTTCGCTACCAATCTGAAATCACTACTGCTCCAACCGCCGCTGCGCGGGCAAGTTGTGTTAGGCATAGACCCCGGTTACCGCACCGGTTGTAAAGTGGCTGTTGTGGATGCGACCGGCAAAGTGTTGGATATCACCACTATTTATCCTACTCATAAAAAGAACCAGGCCCTGGAAGTCCTGCGCCATTTGGTGCAGAAACATGGAGTAACGGTTATTGCTATCGGTAACGGCACTGCCAGCCGCGAGACTGAGGCATTAGTTGCCGAAGCTATCCACGCGGGTGTAGATGTCCAGTATACGATTGTCAATGAAGCCGGCGCGTCTGTATATTCGGCCTCCAAGCTGGCACGTAATGAGTTACCGGATTTGGATGTCTCAATTCGCGGGGCGGTTTCTATTGCCCGGCGTTTGCAGGACCCCTTGGCTGAATTGGTTAAGATTGAACCCAAAGCTATCGGTGTGGGCCTTTATCAACATGATGTTAATCAGAAACAGTTGGCTGAAACGTTAGATGTGGTCGTGGAATCTGCTGTGAATACCGTTGGGGCAGATTTAAATACTGCGTCCCCGGCCTTGCTTCAATATGTCTCAGGTATTGGGCCGAAGATGGCGGAGACCATTGTTGCTTATCGTGATGAGTATGGGGCTTTTGCTAATCGCAAATCTCTGCTTAAAGTACCGGGGCTAGGGCCAAAAACCTTTGAGCAAGCTTCCGGTTTTTTACGAGTACCTGATGGTAAGGACCTGCTAGACAATACACCAATTCACCCGGAGAGTTATGCTATTGCAAAAGCCTTGTTAAAGAAGCTCGGTTTGCCCCTTGGTGATCCGAAACTTAAGGACCGTATCAACAAACTCTACCGTGAGGCCAATTTGGATGAGTTGGCGACATCATTAGGGACCGGTCGCCATACACTGGAAGATATCCTCGACGCGCTGGCACGCCCAGGACGGGACCCCCGTGATGAGTTGGAAGGGCCGGTACTGCGGAGTGATGTATTATCTATTGAGGATTTACGTGAGGGGATGCGCTTACGCGGTACAGTCCGCAATGTAGTGGATTTTGGTGCATTTGTGGATATTGGCGTAAAGCGCGATGGGTTAATCCATATCAGCCGTATGGGGTCGGGTTATGTTCATTCTCCCCATAATAAAGTCTCGGTTGGGGATGTTGTGGATGTTGAAGTTGTGGAAGTTGACCAGGAACGTGGGCGCATTGGGCTACAGTTGATCGAGTGACAACAAATGTTTGACAACAGATGTCTGCTGATTTTTATATTAAGTTTTTACAAAGGATGAGAGTATGCCAATTGGCGCGCTCGTTAATGTAATCACAGTGCTGATAGGCAGTAGTATCGGACTCTTGCTGCGTCAGAGATTCCCCCAGAATATCCAACTGATTATATTCCAGACCATTGGCCTCTCGACCTTGGTATTGGGCATGCAGATGGCACTACAGACTGAGAATGTACTTATTCTTATTTTCAGCCTTGTTCTGGGAGGGATTTTCGGTGAAGTTGTGCATTTAGAACGCGGTTTCGAGACTTTGGGGGATGCGCTTAAAGCCCGGTTTGGCTCTGATGAAAGCCGTTTTACAGAGGGCTTGATTACCGCTTTTCTACTTTTCTGTGTTGGCTCCATGACCTTTGTTGGATCTATTAATGAGGGGTTGACGGGTGATCGTACTCTTGTGTTGACTAAATCTTTAATGGATGGCTTCACTTCTATTGCGTTGGCTTCGGTATATGGGATTGGTGTCCCATTTTCTGTTATTCCTATGTTCTTATTACAAGGTGGTCTCACCCTTCTTGCCGGACAGTTCCAGAATTTCTTCTC